>JAZLGQ010000011.1:0-11226 GCA_045616385.1 Candidatus Cryptobacteroides sp. | reverse complement strand
TGAACTTGTTGGTCATAAGGTTCTTGCCGAACCCGATGGAATTGATGGAGAATGAGGAATGGCTGCCGATGATCTTCATCTTGGAAGTCTCGTAATCGGCAAAAGAAATGACCCTTCCCATTATTTTTCCGCCTGCGCCCTTGACAGGGAGTTCTTCCTGAGCGGAAGCGGACACAAACAAAGCGCCTGCAAGCAGGGCGATGAATGATAATGACAATTTTTTCATAATAACAAACAATAGTATTGCGACAAAAATATAAAAAAAAGCAATACGATTAACGGATTTTACCGGAAACGAATTTCAATACTTTTTCCTTGAGATTGTCCACGTCGATAGGCTTGGCGATATGCTCGTCCATCCCCGCCTCGATGGCAGCCTTGCGGTCTTCCTCAAATGCATTTGCAGTCATTGCAAGAATAGGTATCCTGGAGATTGCGGTCCCAAGGGCCCGGATCTGCCGCGTGGCCTCGTAACCGTCAATGGTCGGCATCTGCACATCCATAAGGACAATGTCGTAATCCCCTTCCCCGGCCTCGGTCATCATCCTGACGGCGACATCACCGTCCTCCGCGCTGCTGACCACGCATCCCAACTCGCCAAGAATGGCAGTTGCAATCTCCCGGTTTATCTCGTTGTCCTCGACGAGCAGAATCTTCAAGCCGGCAAGGCTGGATTCTTCAGCCCCGCAATCTGCGCTGCCGTCCCGTCCCGAAGCCGGATCCACGTCTGCGCCGGCGAGCCTGAAGTCAAATGTCATTGTTGTCTCCGTCCCCTTGCCGGGTTCGCTTTCGATCTCTATCCTTCCGCCCATCATATCGACGATGCTCTTGGTAATCGCCATTCCCAGGCCGGTGCCCTGGATTCCGGAGACAGTCGAGGACTTGACCCGGGTGAAAGGCTCGAAGATCACCTTTCTGAACCCCTCGTCCATTCCCATTCCATTATCCTTTATACGGAACTCGTATGTGGCCGAACCCTGAGGCGAAACGGACATTTCCGTCACACGCATCGAAATGTTGCCGCCGGGGGCTGTGTATTTTATCGAATTGGAGAGGATATTCAGCAGCACCTGATTCAGACGTAGCCTGTCGCAGACGACACACTCATCGTTCAGGTTGACGACCTCGACCGAGAAATGGTGCTGTCTGCTGTCCATATCCGCCTGAACGATATCATTGAGAGTGCTTATGATGTCGGAGATGTTCTCCGGCTTTTCATCAAGGCTCATCTTCCCCGACTCGATGCGGCTCATATCAAGGACATCGTTGATCAGAGAAAGGAGGTGGTTTGACGACTTGCCTATCTTCGTCAGGTAATTCCGGACCAGGGACTTGTCGTCAATATGCTTTGCCGCCAGGCTTGAATAGCCGATTATGGCATTCATAGGCGTACGGATGTCGTGTGACATATTGTTGAGGAATGTCGTCTTTGCCCTGTTGGCAGACTGAGCCATCGAAAGGGCCTCCTCCAGACGCCCCTGCATCTCCTTTTCCTTGCGCAAGGCGTCTATCTTGCGCCTATTGTCCCTGAGCACGCTGATAACGACAACGGCGATGAGTGCGAAAAAGACAATCAGTATCCAGAGATTCTGTTCCAGCACTTCCTTAAAAGTGTACGGTCTTACGAACGTGGTGAGCCATTTGTCACACAACTTGTCATATTCTCCGTTCAGAATCAGTTCCTCGATGCAAGCGTTGATTTTTTCGGCCAGTTCAGGCTTGTTTTTATCTACGCAATAGCACATATAGCTGTGCCCCGCACTGATGTAGGCATTGACGCCCCGCAGATTCATACTTTCGAGGAGCATTGTACCCACGGCCTGCCGCATTACGGCAAAGTCTGCCTCACCATCAACCAAGGCCTGCATCGCCGACTTGTTGTCGGCGTAATACCGACAATACGGAAGCAGCCAGAGCTTTCCCATCTGAGGCACGACGTTGCCATTGGCCATTATGGCTATCCGTTTACCGTGAAGGGCGCTCAGGCTTGATACAGGTTTTTTCGAATAGACGGCAAACTCATCCATAGATGTGGTTTCGGTCTTTATCAGGTTTTCTATCCCTTCGAAATTATCAGAGAACCCGCAGGTCATAAGCACGTCCGCGCCGCCGCCCGTCGCAATCGCCACTCCCTCATCCCAGGTGACAAAGTCGAGGTCAAGGTTCATATGGAGCATATTTGCGATGAGGGTGATAAGCTCTACATCATAGCCTGAACGGTTACCATCCCCATCATAGAACGAATATGGCTTGTAATCCTTGTCGGTGACCACGTGGAGCGTATCCTCATAGTGGTTGTCGGCGTACACTTCGATTTCAGGATTCCTGTCGAAATGCCCGCTGACGTACAGCAGGCTCAACCCGCAAAGCGACACAATCAGTATCGAGAGAACAACGTATATGGGTATTTTATGACGCACATTCATGATATTGTACAGACCATTCATTTTCTCAAATAACAAATATAACTATATTTGTGTAATAAATAAACGCCACAAAAACATTCTGCTCATATGAAACTCAGAAAAATCACACTGTCAATAGCCACAGCCGCCATTGCCATCTCCTCTTTCGCGCAGACACCGTCCGAATACAATCTCCCGGGCAAGGACTATCCGATGATCAATCCCGACCGTTCCGTGACCCTGCTCGTCGATGCCCCGGAGGCAGGCAGCGTCGCTGTCAACCTCGGGAAAAATTATCCGATGACAAAGCTTGAAAACGGACAATGGACAGCAACCACAGAGCCTCTGGCCCCGGGATTCCACTTCTACTCCCTCACCATTGACGGAGCCAGATGCACGGACCCGTCCACACAGACATTCTTCGGCAGTTTCTCAAATATGAGCGGCGTGGAAATCCCCGAAGTGTGCGTCGGCTATTATCTGGAGAAAGACATACCTCACGGAGAAGTAAGGGAACAGAAATACTGGTCCGAACTCACAAAGAGCTGGAGAGTCTGCAATGTATACGTACCTGCGGAGTATGAGCTGAAGCCCGGCACGAAGTATCCCGTTCTCTACCTGCTTCACGGAGCGGGCGAAGATGAAACCGGATGGCCGAAGCAGGGAAAGGTGGGCAACATTATGGACAATCTCATCGACGAGGGCTCGGCAGTTCCGATGATAGTCGTGATGGATCACGGTGTCGCCGAGATCGAAGGCATCAAGCTTGAGAGCATGTTCGATTTCACCGCATACGAGAAAGTCGTCATCGAAGAGCTTGTCCCTATGATCGACAGGAATTACCGTACTCTGGCAGACAGAGGACACCGAGGCATCACCGGCCTCTCTCTTGGCGGTTTCCAGAGCTGGACGATAGCTATGAAGCACAGGGATATGTTCGCCTGGCTCGGCGGATTCAGCGGCTCGGGGATGGGTCCCGGAACCGAAGCCCCGCTCTATGACGCATCACTGAATGACGATTTTCACCTGATGTTCATCAGCACCGGCACGAAGGAATCCCCTATGATGTATGCGACCGTGAAGAACTTCCACGACATACTTGTGAATGCAGGAGTGAAGCACGTGTTCTACCAGTCCACCGGCACCGACCACGAGTGGCTCACCTGGAGACGCTCTCTCTACAGGATGGTCCCGATGCTGTTCAGATGACAGCACACACGGGCTACAGTGAAATGATTCCGTTCGACAACGCGTAACGGAACAGCTCGACCGTATTGTTTATCCCCAGTTTGTGAAGGATGTTGGCCTTGATGTTTTCCACGGTCTTCGTGGCGATACCGAGCCTGTCGGCCATCTCCTTATATTGACTTGTCCTGTAACTTGTCCTGGTGGAAAGGATATTCTGGTCGGAGACACAGTAAGTGCCCTTCGGGCAGTCGAGATCGAGAGAGATCCCCTTTCCCTGCCATAGGGGTTTTCCCCTAACGGACGCAACATCGGAGGCTTTTTGCGTGAAGAAGCCCGTGCTGGTCACGATTCAAAAAAAAGGTCCGCCGGAGCGGACCCATAGAGATATTAAATATCGTATTTCTTTTCTTTTGCGCGGGTAAGTTTTTCTTTCATCGCGTCCACACATTCAGTGATGGCGTTTTCGAATGTGTCAGCGACTCGCTCGATGATGAGTTCATCGCCCGGAACGTGAATCTGGATTTTGGCTTTCTTCCCCTCTTTAAGGTCTTCCAGCGAAACGTCCGCTGCGTTGGCCACACCGTCAAAGAACTTTGCAAGGCGTGAGACCTTCTTTTCGACAAATGCGGTGAGCTTCTCACCTGCGTCGAACTTCAATGCTTTGAGATTAATCTCCATTTTTACCTCCGTTTTTTGCCCGTGGATGGGCTGATTTATAAACAGTCTGGAGCCTTTCTATCGTGTTGTGGGTATAGACCTGAGTGGCTGCAAGGGATGAGTGACCGAGCAACTCTTTTATTGAATTGAGGTCAGTGCCGCCGTCGAGCAATTCGGTCGCGAGAGTATGCCTGAGGACGTGCGGCGACTTTCTTCCTGTAATACCCTCCACCGTTCCAAGTTCCTTTTTTATTATTCTGTCGACAAGGACCGGATAGAGCCTTCCGCCATTTTTCGACCGGACCAGTGGAGCTTCTGGGCCATTATCACAACATTTCAAAGATTCAGCTTGATGTAAATATAATAAAATTTCATCATATAATGAAGAAACCAGAGGAATTTCTCTCATTTTATCTCCCTTGCCCAGAACGTGCAGGACACGCCTTTCAGAGTCGAACGAATTGCGGTTCAGCGATATGAGTTCGCTCCGGCGCATCCCCGTGCAATACAGGATATCCAACACTATCCTGCCGAGCTGCTGCTCGTAGGTACCGTACTCCATCACGCCTTTCGTCTGCTCGAAGTAATCCTTCATCGAATTCTCGCGGTAGAATACCGGAAGCCGCTTCTCGGCCTTCGGGCGGCTGACCAGCCTTACCGGATTGGCATCGAGCGCACCTTCCTTCATCAGAAACTTGCAGTAGCCGCTCAGTACGCTCAAGTGGAGGTGCACCGTGCGCGCATCAAGCTTCCGCTCGTCCATCAGATGGACCTCGTAGTTCCTCAGCTGGGTCACGGACAGATCCGGGGCAAAGGCAAAATACTCCTCAAGCACGCTGCGGTAAATATCGCAGGTACGCTCGGAATAACGCCTGATGTCCTGTAGATATTGGATGTATCTGTCGATCATTTCGCTTCGATGAGCCCGAGCTCGGGAGCGCGTCTGCGCATATATGCATCGGCTTCTTCGAAGTTGTTGCCGATTACACCGTCAAGTATGGCCTCCTTGACCATTTCCTTGAGCCGGCCTATCTCTGAGCACGGCCCGATGCCATATACCTGCATCACGTATTCGCCGTTAATAGGGTTCTTGAAATTGCGGATTGCGTCCTTTGCCTCAACCTCCACCAGTTTCTTCTTCACGAGTTCGAAATTTGACCTGATGCGGGCGACTTTCGCTTCGTTCTTGGAGGTGATGTCGGCATTACAGAGAAGCATAAGGTCGTCAATATCATCTCCGGCATCGAAAAGAAGACGCCTTACGGCAGAATCGGTAACCTCCTCATCCACCAGTGCGATAGGCCTCAGATGAAGCCACACAAGCTTTTTTACATACTTTCCCTCGTCTATCGGGAGCTTTAGACGGTTGAAAATCCCGGGCACCATCTTGGACCCGACGATTTCGTGACCGTGGAAACTCCAGCCCACCCTGGCATCATAACGCTTTGTCGCCGCCTTGCCGACATCGTGCAGCAGAGCGGCCCAGCGCAGCCAAAGATTATCGGTGCCGGAGGCCACATTGTCAAGAACCGCAAGCGTGTGTTCGAAATTGTCCTTATGACCACGGCCGTCAACCGTCTCCACACCCTTTAGGGCTGTCAGTTCCGGAAGGATGTATTTGAGAAGGCCCGCCTCTTCGAGAAGGCAGAAGGCCATCGACGGCCTGCCCGTCGCAAGCATCTTGTTGAGTTCTTCGGAGATTCTCTCCTGAGAAAGTATCTTCAGGCGCTCCGCCATCCTGCGCATCGAATCCATAGACTCGGGCACGATGCGGAACGTCAGCTCGGGGGTGGAGAGCTTTGTTGCAAAGCGCACTGCGCGAAGCATTCGCAGAGGGTCGTCAGAATAGGTCGTATCAGGGTCGAGCGGCGTTCTGATGATGCCGGCGGCAAGATCCCTGATGCCCCCGAACGGATCGACAAGAGCCCCGAAATCATCCTTCTGGAGAGAGAACGCCATCGCATTGATGGTGAAATCCCTGCGCAACTGGTCATCCTCCAGCGTACCGTCCTCGACGATGGGTTTGCGCGACTCGCGCCTGTAGGACTCCTTGCGGGCGCCCACGAATTCTATCTCGTCGCCGCCGTAATGCAGCATTGCCGTGCCGAAATTCTTGAAATAGGAGACGTACTTGCCGGTCTTCTCCCCGACCGCCCTGGCGAATTCAATGCCGCTGCCCTCCACTACCACATCTATATCGTTGCACTCGCGCCCCAGGAAACAGTCACGCACATACCCGCCGATGACAAAGGCTCTCACGCCCCTGTCAGCGGCCACCTCACTGAGGATGCGAAATATTTTCCTATTCAGGAACTGCGCTGCAGTAGTCGACATTACTGCAAAATTACTTAATTTTGTGTTAATGACAAGAATGAACTTAAACAGATTGTCTCTTTGGACTTGAAATACTCGGTCAAAAATGATATATTTGCAGCATTAAAATTAATCTTTTTGCAATTGAGCAATATCATGAAAAACGTACTTTATCTTCTCGGTGCAGCATTATTGATGCTGGCCGTTGCCTCTTGTGGCAAAATCGACAGTGACGACACACCGGCCCCTTATTACAAGGTAAGCACCAGCTTTAGGGTATCTTCCAGCACACTCACCGGAAAAGCTGACTTCAGCAACATCTTCTCCGTTACCGACAAGTACGTCAACGAAAGGTACAACAGCGAAAGCGCAGCCGTCGCCGCATTCAATGACATCCTCAACAAAACAAAGGATGCCCAGTACAATGCAGCCGGAGAGAGTTTTGTAGAAATTCACATCTCCAAATATGTTGCCAAGCGCGAGAGCGAGCATGTCATAAATTATGATGTCGATCCTACCTACAAATCACCTGTAGGCCACATCTGGGACGCACAAGGTTCCCGCGACCTTTAACGGTCCGTCCTTCCGCTGACATATATGACAAAAGACCGTGTTCCGGATTCGGAACACGGTCTAGTTGTTTGACGGAAGGATGTCCTTATTTCTTGTACTGTACGGCAGCAGCCTCCACAGGGAGGGTGTCCATATAATTCTTGATGTAGGCGTTGAAGCCTTCAACCTCTGCTGGATCAGGATCTACGGATACACCGGTATTGCCGACAAAGACCTCCTGGTCGAGCCAGTCGGCGAGAGAAAGATTCTTCGCATTGCGTACGAGGAAGGCACCCAGCAGGGCAATACCCCACGCGCCACCTTCACCGGCGGTCTCCATAACGGAAATCGGGGAGTTCAGCGCAGCTGCAAGGATCTTCTGGCCGACGTTGGTAGACTTGAAGAGTCCGCCGTGGCCGGTAATGCGGTCAACCTTGATCTTCTCTTCCTTCAGGAGGATGTCATTGCCCACCTTGAGCACACCCACGGTGGCATAGAGGACAGAGCGCATGAAGTTGGCGAGGTTGAACTTGTCGGTTGCGGAACGCACGAACAAAGGACGGCCGTCTGCAAATCCTGTGACAGGTTCGCCGGAGATGTAATTGTAGGAGATGAGTCCGCCGCAATCTGCATCGCCACGGCCCGCCGCCTCAAAGAGCTTCGTGAAAACCACGCCCATATTCACAGGCACGCCGAGTGCTTCCTGATATTCTCTGAACAGGCCTACCCAGCCATTGAGGTCCGAAGTGCAGTTGTTGCAATGCACCATAGCCACGAGACTTCCGTCAGGAGTTGTGACCATATCGATCACTTCGTAAGGCTTGGACAGTTCCTTCTCCAGAACGATCATCGAGAACGAAGATGTGCCGGCAGAAACGTTGCCGGTGCGCTGCTTCACAGCGTTGGTGGCAACCATTCCAGTGCCTGCGTCACCCTCTGGAGGGCAGAGCGGAACGCCCGGCTTGAGGTGGCCGCTGACGTCAAGCTTCTTCGCGCCTTCCTCTGTAAGGCAACCGGCATCGGCGCCTGCAGGGATTGACTCCGGAAGAATGTCAAGAAGTTTCCAACCGAGGTTGCGAGGGGCGATGAGTTTGTCGAACTTCTCGACCATAGTCCTGTCATAGTCTCTGGTCTTAGGATCTACAGGGATCATTCCTGAAGCATCACCCACACCGAGCACGCGGCGGCCGGTAAGCTGCCAGTGCACGTAGCCTGCAAGCGTGGTGAGGAAGTCGATGTCCTTAACGTGGGTCTCGCCGTCAAGGATGGCCTGATATACGTGTGAGATACTCCAGCGAAGCGGAATATTGTACACGAAAAGTTCGGAAAGTTCCTTCGCGGCCTGTGCGGTATTGGTATTGCGCCAGGTTCTGAAAGGAGCAAGGATGTTCTGGTCTTTGTCGAAGGCCATATAGCCGTGCATCATCGCACTGATGCCAAGGGCTGCAAGGCTCTCGATTTCGACGCCATAGAGTTTCTGGACATTGGCGCGGAGATCTGCATAGCAGTCCTGGATTCCAGCCCAGATATCCTCGATGCTGTAAGACCACAGACCGTCAACGAGCTTGTTTTCCCACTCGTGGCTGCCCTGGGCAATAGGTTTGTTCTCTTCGTCGATGAGCACACCCTTGATGCGGGTGGAGCCGAATTCGATTCCGAGGATGGCCTTTCCGGCCTGTATGGTTGAGTGTGCGTCCATATTTATTTGAGTGCTTTGTTCAACATATAATATACTTCGTTGGTACGGAGTTCCTTCTTGAATTCAAGAATATCGGTATTCTTGTTGATGTGGATGAATTCAATGCCTGTCATCTCGGCGAAATCATCCCAGTATTCCGCATTGATGTCATAGCTGAATGCAGAATGATGCGTGCCGCCGGCGAGTATCCAGGCACCTGCACCGACTTCGAAGGTAGGCTGAGGGACCCAGAGAGCTGATGCTACAGGGAGGTTAGGCATCGGCTTAGGCTCGATGCACTCAACGTCCTGAGCGATAAGACGGAAGCGGTTGCCGAGGTCAACTACTGTAGCCTTGATACCGAAGCCTGTCTTTGATGTGAACACGAGACGTGCAGTCTGCTGCTTGCGGATACCGATGCCGAGGAAATGTACCTCGAGCTTCGGTTTGTCGGAAGCGATGAGCGGGCAGACCTCCAGCATGTGTGACTGAAGGATGGAACTGCGGTCACCTGCGAAGTTGAGGGTGTAGTCCTCGAGGAATGAACATCCCGTAGGAAGCCCCTGTGACATCACCCAGAGAGAACGGTAGAGGCATGCTGTCTTCCAGTCGCCTTCTGCACCGAAACCGATACCCTCTTCCATGAGACGCTGTGAAGCGAGACCAGGAATCTGGTCGAAGCCGAGGAAGTTCGGATCGTCGATGTCAGCACCGCCGAGATCGTCGAAGTTGGTGGTGAAAGCGGTAGCGCCTTCGTCCTTGAGGACCTTGCGGAGCGCGATTTCAGCCTTGGCCGAGTTCTTCACTTTCTCCCAGTAAACCTCTTCGCCGGACTCATCTATCTTGATGGTATAGAGCTTCTTGTATTCCTCTACGAGGGCATCGGTCTCTGCGTCGGTGACTTTCTTGTAGTACTCCATGAGTGAAGATACAGGGTAGTAGTCCACATGGTATCCGAGTCTCTGCTCAAACTCGACGCGGTCACCGTCGGTGACTGCGACATTGTTCATGTTCATACCGAACATGAGACAGCGTGTGTTCTTTGCGTCAGCGACTGCTGCAGCCACGCGTGCCCATACCGCTATCTTCTTCTGAGCCTCTTCGCTCTTCCAGAAGCCTACCACAACCTTTCTAGGTACGCGCATGCGCGCGCAAATGTGGCCGTATTCAATGTCTCCGTGTGCGCTCTGGTTGAGGTTCATGAAATCCATATCCATGGTTTCCCAAGGAATCTCGGCATTGAACTGGGTGTGGAAGTGAAGGAGAGGCTTCTTGAGAGCCTGAAGACCCTTTATCCACATCTTGGCAGGAGAGAATGTGTGCATCCAAGTGATGATACCGACGCACTTGGCATCGTTGTTGGCTGCCTTCATCACTTCCTCGACTTCCTTGGAAGAATTGGCTGTACCTTTATATACAATCTTGACAGGGATAATGCCTGAGGCGTTGAGACCGTCAACCATCACTTTTGAATGACCGTCAACCTGAACGACTGCGTCTCCGCCATATAGGAGCTGGGCACCGGTGACCCACCAGAGTTCTATGTTGTCAAATGCTTTTGCCATAATGGAATTTATTTCTTTTTTTGTCCGTAATATGCATTAGGGCCGTGCTTGCGGCTGAAATGTTTCTCGATAAGTGCCTTCATGATGGAAGGCTTTTTGGCGAACGTCATGCAGTTTGATACTTCATTGACTTTGAAAAGTGTCTCTGCAATATAGTTCATTTTGGCTACCTCTTCCAGCACCTTGGCATGGTAGACGGCTTCTGCCGCGTCCTTGCCCCAGGCAAATGGACCGTGGTTCTTGACCAGAACTGCGGGTGTATGCACAGGATTGAGTTTCTTGAAGCTGCCTACGATCACATTGCCCGTTTCCTCCTCGTATTTTCCGTTGATCTGTGCAACTGTCATGTCAGGAGTGCATGGGATGGGACCGTGGAAATAGTCTGCGTGAGTGGTGCCGAGAGGCTTGATGTCAAGCCCGGCCTGAGCCCACGCCGTAGCGTAGGTGCTGTGAGTGTGGACGACTCCTCCGATTTCCGGGAACGCCTTGTAAAGCACCAGATGGGTGGGAGTGTCCGAAGAAGGGCGAAGGTCGCCCTCGACAACATTGCCGTCGAGATCGACCACCACCATATCTTCTGCGCGCATATCATCGTAGCTGACACCGCTTGGCTTGATCACCACGAGGCCCGTTTCGCGGTCGATACCGGAAACGTTGCCCCATGTGAAGATGACCAGACCGTGCTTCACCAGATCGAGGTTTGCGCGGAATACCTTTTCTTTAAGTTCCTCTAACATCTACTACCAGAGTACTATGTAAAGAACAAGAACAATAGCGCAAACGATAAGGGCGCCAATGTTATATCCCTTTGTTGTATGGAAGAGTGTGAGGTCGGTTCTGATGGCCTTTTCGTCTTCGATCTTGTCCT
>JAZLGQ010000010.1:0-5873 GCA_045616385.1 Candidatus Cryptobacteroides sp. | reverse complement strand
ACCACCGATGGCCCTATGGATGAGGGTTTCCACTATTATCACCTCATCGTGGACGGAGGAGTCCTCAATGATCCTGGCACCGGCTTCTTCTATGGTTCCTGCCGTTGGGAGAGCGGTATCGAGATTCCGGCGCACGACCAGGATTTCTTCGCAATGAAGAATGTTCCTCACGGCAATGTGCAGCAGGTGCTTTTCTGGAGCGAAAGCACCGGAGAATGCCGCGTGGCCAACGTCTATACTCCTGCGGGCTATGAGAAAGGCAAGAAGAAGTATCCTGTCCTTTATCTCCAGCACGGATGGGGCGAGAATGAGACTTCCTGGCCAGTACAGGGCAAGGCCGGTCTCATTATGGACAATATGATAGCCGAGGGACGCATAGAACCGTTCATCGTGGTGATGACCTATGGTATGACCAATGACATCAAGTTCGGCCATATCAATGAATTCACCGCCGAGGAGTTCCAGGAAGTCCTTGTGAACGAACTCATTCCTTATGTCGACTCACACTTCAGGACCATTGCCGACCGCAACCATCGCGCGATGGCCGGCCTTTCGATGGGCGGAGTCACCACAAGACTCATCACCCTCCGTCGTCCGGACGTGTTCGGCTACTGGTGCCTTTTCAGCGGCGGTACATATTCTCCTGCTGACCTTCAGGGCCTGCAGGCTCCTAAGGGTATCTTCATCAGCTGCGGCAGCAAGGAGAATCCCGAAGGTGTGACCAAGGCTGTAGAAGAGTTGAAAGCCGCCGGCTACAACGCCACCAGTCACGTTTCCGACGGCACGGCGCACGAATTCCTCACCTGGCGCCGCGCACTCTACACTGTTGCACCGTTGCTCTTCCGAAAATAAGTAAAGTGACCGTGCGGGTCACGTACTGACAGATTCTATTATTTACCAACCAATTTATTCCAAAATTTTATGACAAAATTCAACAAATTATGTGTTTGTGCGATTGCTCTTTGCGGGGCAGTCAGCGCATTCGCCCAGGCTCCGGCAGGAGCACCGGGAGCACCGGGCAGACCTGCAGGTGCTCCTCAGATGCAGCAGCGTCCCCGTCAGGCAGAAGTCATCCCGGGCAGAACCCCCGTTTCTCCCAAGCTGGAGGATTACTTCACCCCTGTGACGGCAGAGGCCGCCAATCCTGACCAGGATGGTTTCATCCGCCGCTGGCTTCTCCTTGAGCCTATCGCAAAACCTAACCGCAGCAACACCGTTTTCGTTGACAGCTACATCCGCGAGGTATTTGCAAAGCAGTACTTCAAGGGACAGCTCGCAACCGACAAACTCCCGAAGGACGGCCAGAAGGAGAAGGTTGAGGTTGATGTGACTCCTCAGACGATGGGATTCCCTATGCCAGGACAGGAGCCTCAGAAGGTTGAGCCTAAGTTCGAAAAGCGCACCCTCAAGTGGCACGCCCTTGACAGCAAGCGCTTTAACGTCAAGCTCTTCCGTTTCGCATCAGGACTTCAGACCGACGTCTACGGCGTTATTTTCTGGGCTGTCACCGTTATCGACTGTCCTGAAGAAATTCAGAATGTACGTCTTTCAGTAGGTTCGAACGCAGGCTCACAGTGGTGGGTCAACGGAGATGACGTGCTTCTTCTCTCAAATGACCGCCGTATGGTGGTCGATGACGCTATGTCAGACCGCATCACCCTCAAGAAGGGCCGCAACTATATCTGGGGTGCCGTCATCAACGGTCCCGGTATGAGCGATATGTGCGTACGTTTCGTAGATGAGCAGGGCAAGCCTGTAACCAATTTCACCGTTAACACGAAGTAGTTATGAAGAAATTATTGATCGCGGGCATTGCAGCCCTTATTTCTGCAGCAGCTTTCGCCCAGGTTGGCGCTCCTTATATCCACGACCCATCAACCATTATGGAGTCGAACGGCAAATATTTCACTTTCGGTACAGGAACCAACGGCCTTATGTCAGAGGACGGTTGGAACTGGCACGCAGGCGCTATCCGTCCGCACAGCGGCGCTGCTCCTGACGCCATCAAGATCGGTGACCGTTACCTCGTCGGCTTCAGCTCGACAGGCGGTGGCCTCGGCGGTGGACACGCAGGCAACATCCTTACGATGTGGAACGACACTCTCGATCCTTCAGATCCACGTTTCAAATATTCAGATCCTATCGTTGTAGCCGAGTCAAACGTTGATGAAGACTGCGACGCCATCGATATCGGTCTCTTCCTCGACCCTGTCACCGGTCGTCTCTTCTGCACCTTCGGAACCTATTTCGGTGAGATCCGCCAGTGCGAGCTCGACCCTAAGACCGGTGCGCGTCTCGAAGGCACCAAGGATATCCCTGTCGCCATCGACTGCGAGGCTTCCGATATGATCTATAATGACGGATGGTATTATCTCCTCGGTACCCACGGCACCTGCTGCGACGGCACCAACTCCACTTATAATATTGTCTGCGGACGTTCACGCAACGTCAACGGTCCTTTCCTCGACGAGCTGGGCCGTGATATGTACCGTGGCGGCGGCAAGATGGTGGTTGCTGCAGAGCAGCGCAGGGTAGGCGCAGGTCACTTCGGCCGTGAGATCATCGACAAGGGTGTCGAGAAAGCATCATTCCACTGGGAGGCTGATTTCGACCTCAGCGGCCGCAGTACCCTTGCAATCCGCCCTCTCGTTTGGAAGAACGGCTGGCCTGTAGCTGCCGAACTTCTTGAGGACGGCATCTATTCAATCATCTCCGAGCGTCGCGGCTATGCTCTCGAGCTCTCAGTTGACTTTGTACGTCTCAACGGCGGTATGCGCGGTTTCTTTATGCGTCAGGACGAGGCTGTCGTCAGCGTAGAGGACCAGAAGCTTGAGGATGTAATCGGCGGCTGGCCGGAGGGCAACATCGAAGTCCGCGTTATGGACAATATGTTCCGTCCTAACCAGAAGTGGGAGATCAAGGCTGTCCCTGAGGCAGGCGGATATCTCGGCGGCCCATACTGCAAGATCGTCATCTCCGGCACCAACAGGGCACTTGCCGCTACTGCAGGCAAGGAGATTGTCACCGTTCCTGAGTTCACCGGCGCTCCTGAGCAGCTCTGGAGAATCGAAATGCTCACTGACGGCACCTATCGTATTATGCCTAAGGAAGTTCCGGGCTGCGACGAAGAACTCGTGCTCATCTCTGTCGCCGACACCAAGCCAACCCTTGGCAAATATGATTTCAACAATGTCAATTGCAAGTGGAATCTTAAATCACTTAAATACTAATTCCAAATGAAAAAGTTTTTGATTCTTGCAGCTTCTGCAGCCCTCCTTTTCGCAGGCTGCTGCAAGGTTGCTGACACCAAGAGTCCTATCCTTGACATCGAGGGCGGACAGGTTCAGGGCGTAAAGGCCGACATCGAAGGCGTTTACGTATATCGCGGAATTCCATACGCAGCACCACCTCTCGGTGAGCTTCGCTGGAAGGCTCCTCAGCCGGTTGTTCCTTGGGAAGGCGTATTCGATGCAAGCGAATTCGGCCACCCGAGCTATCAGGCTGTCCATTATCCTGGCGGATACTTCACTGAATGGGGTTATGGCGAGGAGAAGCAGTGCAGCGAAGACTGTCTGTATCTCAACGTCTGGACCAAATACCCTGGTCAGGTTGACAAGAAATGCGCTGTTGCAGTATGGATCCACGGAGGCGGCTATCGCGAAGGCTGGGGCTCTGAGCCTGAGTTCGACGCACAGGAATGGGCTGCAAAGGACGTAGTCCTCGTATCCATCAACTACCGTCTCGGTGTGTTCGGATTCCTCCAGCACCCTGAACTCTCAGCCGAGAGCGAGAACGGCGTTTCCGGCAACTACGGTATCCTCGACCAGATCGAGTCTCTCAAGTGGGTCAAGAAGAACATCGCCCAGTTCGGCGGTGATCCTGACAACGTGATGATCTTCGGCCAGAGCGCCGGCGGCGGCAGCGTCAGGACCCTCTGCGAGTCTCCTCTTGCAAAGCCATATTTTCACAAGGCAGTCATTATGAGCGCCAACGGCCTCAACGTGGCACCTCGTCAGGAATTCAAGATGCCTACCGGCGCACCTGTCAACGCAGGTATGCGCAGGATGATGTTCGGCGGCCTCACTCTCAAGGATTCTGAGGCGGCTACCAAGGAAATTATGGACTGGGCCGGTCTCACCGACCTCACCAAGATGCGCCGCGCCGCTACCGAGACCATTCAGGCACTCAGCACCATCTACCAGGGCGCTACCGGCAACTTTGCAATGATGGGTGGTATGCCTATTATCGATAACTATGTAAGCCTCAAGAGCTTTGACGATGCCGCCAAGGACGGTTCACTCGCCGACGTTCCTTATATGATCGGTTTCACGATGGATGATATGGGCGACATGACCGACGGTATCGCCGCATTTTGCGCCAACCGCCAGGAAGTCGGCACCCAGAAGGCGTGGGCATACCAGTTCGCACGTCCTCTTCCTGATGACGGCAGCCATCCTGAGGATTACCTCAAGGGCGCATTCCACTCATCAGACCTCTGGTTTGTATTCAAGTCACTCCAGCACTGCTGGCGTCCTTGGACCCAGGGCGATTGGGATCTCTCAGAGCGCATGCTCACCGCATGGACCAACTTCGCCAAGTACAGCAATCCTAACGGCGAAGGCGATGGCGTCTGGACTCCTTGCACCACCGACAACAAGAACTTTATGCTCTTCAAGCTCGACGCTAACGACGTAGAGGCTTCGGAGATGGGTGAGCCATTGGTGCCATAATTTCACGTATACTATAAGAGACTATAAAGAGAGAAAATAAACGCGAGGGAAATTCTAATGGACTTCGCAAGAAATAATCAATGGACGCCATGACCCCATGGCGTCCATTCCTGCATTAAAGAACGGACGTCCTGACTCCATGGCGTCCATTATTATGTTTTCGATAACATAATACATGAAAATAATCAGACTTTTATTTGGATAAAAGAGAAATTATGATTATATTTGCCGCGTAAAATAATACAACAACCAAACACGATATGATTACAGGCGAGATAAAGAATAAGATTGACCAGATATGGGACAGTTTCTGGACAGGTGGAATTACTAACTCTATCACCATCCTGGAGCAGATGACTTACCTCTTCTTCATGAAGATGCTCGACGATGCCGAGCAGCAACGTGAGGCAGATGCCGCTGCATGGGGTATGGAGGTCGATGAACCTGTATTCCCGAAAGGAGATTGGACGAATCCTGACACAGGCAGCCAGACACTTTACGAACAGTTGCGCTGGCATGTGTTCAAGAACCTCGATCCTACGCTGATGTACCGTCTGGTATCGACCGAAGTCTTCTCGTTCATCAAGAACCTCGGCTCGGGCGATGAGACGGCTTATTCGCGCTACATGCAGAACGCTGTATTCATGATCCCTACCGCCCGTAACCTCACCAAGATCGTAGAGGGTATCGACGCCTTGCCGATGGGCGATCGTGACGCTATGGGTGACGTCTATGAGTACATCCTCGGCAAGATGGCGGCATCGGGTACCAATGGCCAGTTCCGTACGCCACGCCACATCATCCGTATGATGGTGGAGCTGATGGAGCCTACGCTGCAGGATGTGATCTGCGATCCTGCCATGGGTTCGGCTGGCTTCATCGTCGAAGCTGCCAAGTATGTCAAAGACCGCCACGAGGAGGAAATCCTGCTCGATCCTGAGGTCAAAGAGCATTTCGAAGGCGAGATGTTCCATGGTTTCGACACAGACCAGACGATGCTCCGTATCGGTGCCATGAACCTCATGCTGCACAAGGTGGAACATGCGAATGTGGCTTATCAGGATTCGCTCTCTGATGGCAATACCGACACCAACAAGTACACGCTCTGTCTGGCCAATCCTCCATTTGCCGGTATGCTCGATG
>JAZLGQ010000009.1:0-37302 GCA_045616385.1 Candidatus Cryptobacteroides sp. | reverse complement strand
GGCTACCCCGGCCGCACACAGCGTTATCAGACAGCCGCTCAGCTTGAGGATATGCTTCAGGCAAACGACATCCGCATCGACGCCCGCACGGTCCGTCAGGACGTGCTTTGGAAGGAGATGCGTGCCGACGACGAAGTGGGTTTGAAATATGCCAACAAGTATGCCGGTTCTTCAAATGGCTGGAAGAAGTGGCAGGGCGAACGCGACGCCTTTGCGAAGCTCGGCGTGCTCGAGAGACAGAAAAACAAGGAGGCAGAACTCAGCAAATGGATAGCTGCGGACAAACAGCGCGCGAAGAAATATGGAGACCCTGTCGGGGAAATTGCAAAGATTGTCGAATCACAGAAGGCGGCTTATCAGGCATACCTTCTTGCATCTGAGACCCTGGGCAACATTGAGCTTCTCTCACTCTCGCTTGCCAAAAACGACAACGGCTACAGGAACTACGACGAGAACGTTGACAGGAAAGTCGCCCTTGCCGTTGTCGAGCATTACCTCAAGAATGTGAAGGAAGAGGACAAGATAGACGTTTCGGCCGAAATGATTGAGAGTATGTTTGAGAACAGTGCGTTCACGTCCCTCAAGAGAAAGCAGGCTGCCGTCGCCGCCGGAATAGACCTTTCCGCCGATCCTGCAGTGCTCTTCGCAAACCGGCTGAAGGAAAGGCTCACAGCAATGACCGGGCCGCTTATGGGTGATGAGATGAACGCACCCGCCAAGTCATACGCGGCCGCTCTCCTGGAGTGGAATGAAGGCGCCGATTTCTACCCTGATGCCAACTCAACCTGCCGTCTGACATACGGTACCGTCAAGGGCTACGAACCGAAGGACGGCGTCGTGTACAAGTACTACACCACACTCAAGGGCGTGCTCGAAAAAGAAGATCCGGACAATTATGAATTCCGCGTCCCGGCCCGTCTCAAGGAAATCATACTCAACAGGGAGTACGGTCAGTATGCCAATGAAAACGGCGAGATGGCAGCCTGCTTCCTCACCAACCTCGACATCACGGGCGGCAATTCGGGCAGTCCTGTGCTTGATGCCGACGGCAACCTAATCGGGCTTGCCTTTGACGGCAACTGGGAGGCAATGAGCGGCGATGTGATCTTCGAACCGGACCTCCAGAGATGCATCTGCGTCGACATACGTTACGTCCTTCTGATGATGGACAAGTTCGGGGGCGCGGGATATCTTCTCAATGAAATGAATATCGTAAAATGATGTTTACAGAACACGAAATATATACCTTCCTCCGCGAGGTTCACCATCCCGGAATGCAGGATCGCGACATCGTGGACATCGGAATGGTCAACAGGATAGAAATCGAAGAACGGAAAGTCACCGTCACGCTCGCATTCCCTAAACGCCGCGACCCTCTTTCCGAATATCTGATCGGCGCCACACGCGCAACCCTTGTCCGCCATCTTCCGGCAGAGATCGAGTCCGAAGTGAAGACCGTAGTTGTCGACGAAGTGAAACCGAAACAGAAAAAACTCGACCTTGACGATGAACAGATAAAGAACGTCAGTCACATAATCGGGATTGCATCCGGCAAGGGTGGTGTGGGCAAGTCAACGGTTGCCGTCAACCTGGCCTGCTCCCTCGCGCGCCTGGGATATAAGGTCGGCCTCGCCGATGCCGACGTCTATGGCCCGTCCATTCCGACGATGACGGATACCGAAGGCGAGACACCGCTTGCCGAGCAGAACGGGGAGCAGGAACTCATCGTCCCTCTGGAGAAATACGGCGTCAAGTGGATGTCCATCGGCTATTTCGCGGAACGCGGCCAGGCGCTTATCTGGCGCGGCCCGATGGCCTGCAATGCTCTCAAGCAGATGATATTGCAGGTGAAATGGGGCGAGCTGGACTTCCTCCTCATCGATATGCCGCCGGGAACAGGTGACATCCATATCAGCCTTGTCCAGGATATACCGATGGAGGGAGCGGTTATAGTCACCACGCCGCAGAACGTGGCGCTTGCCGATGTGGAAAAGGGTGTGAGCATGTTCCGCAACAAGAACATCGACCGCAGGATCTTCGGCCTTGTCGAGAATATGGCCTGGTTCACGCCGGAAGAGCATCCGGACGAGAAGTACTATATCTTCGGACGCGATGGCGGAGCCCGTATGGCCGAAGAGCTTGGGATCGACCTTCTGGGCAGGATCCCTCTTGTCCAGAGCATACGTGAAAGCGGGGACGCAGGCGAGCCTGCCGCTCTCGGCACACGCCCGGACGGAGCTGCTTTCATCGAGCTTGCAGGAAAGCTCGCCGAAGTGGTTCAATCTTCACGATAATTTTCTAATTTTGCGACTTGTAACTAAAGTTAATCCGCTTTTTCTATGTACAGAAGCAATACTTGTGGCGAACTCCGTATCGCCGACAAAGGAAAGAAGGTGACTCTTGCCGGCTGGGTCCAGAAGGCCCGCAGCCTCGGCAGTATGACATTCGTTGACCTCCGTGACCGCTATGGCATCACCCAGCTTGTTTTCGAAGGTGATCCCGGTCTTGGACGCGAATATGTGATCCAGGTCACCGGAGAGGTTCTCGAACGCGAAAGCAAGAACCCGAAGATGCCTACAGGCGACATCGAAATCAAAGTCGAATCACTGAATATCCTCAACAAGGCCCAGACCCCTCCTTTCACCATCGAGGAGAATTCTGACGGCGGCGAGGACATCCGCGCCAAATACCGTTATCTCGACCTCCGCCGCGCCCCTCTGCAGCGTGCCCTGGCCCTCCGCCACAGGCTTGCCCAGGAAGTCCGCACATATCTTGACAAGCAGGGCTTCATGGAGATCGAGACTCCTTATCTCATCAAGTCAACCCCGGAAGGTGCCCGCGACTTCGTTGTTCCGTCCCGTATGAACCCGGGTCAGTTCTACGCTCTGCCGCAGTCTCCACAGACATTCAAGCAGCTCCTTATGGTAGCCGGTTACGACCGCTACTTCCAGATTGTCCGCTGCTTCCGTGACGAAGATCTCCGCGCTGACCGCCAACCGGAGTTCACACAGATCGACTGCGAAATGAGCTTTGTAGAGCAGGAAGATGTCCTCAGTATGTTCGAGGGTATGATGCGTCAGATGTTCAAGAACGCCGTCGGCGTCGATATCCCGAATCCTCTCCCTCGGATGAGCTGGTACGACGCGATGGACAACTACGGTTCAGACAAGCCGGATATCCGCTTCGGAATGAAGTTCCACGAAATCTCAGACCTTGTCAAGGGTTGCGGTTTCAGCGTGTTCGACGGCAGCGAATACATCGGCGCCATCACGGCCGAGGGCTGCGCGGAATACACCCGCAAGCAGATCGACGAACTCACCGAATGGGTCAAGCGCCCTCAGGTCGGCGCCAAGGGCCTCGTTTACATCAAAGTCAATGCTGACGGCACGATCAAGAGCAGCATCGACAAGTTCTATACTCCTGAGCAGTTGCAGAAGGTAGCCGAGGCCTGCGAGGCAAAGGCCGGAGATCTCATTTTTGTCCTTTGCGGTCCAAAGCGCAAGACCCAGACACAGCTCGGTGTTCTCCGCATCGAGATGGGCAATCGCCTGGGGCTCCGCGACCCGAAGGTGTTCGCTCCGCTCTGGATCGTCGACTTCCCTCTCCTCGAATGGAGCGAAGAAGACGGACGCTTCTATGCGATGCATCACCCGTTCACCGCACCAAAGCCTGAGCACGAGAAATGGTTCTATTCAGACAAGAAGGAAGATCTCGAGAGAGTCTGTGCAAATGCCTATGACTTTGTCCTCAACGGCACTGAGCTCGGAGGCGGATCCATCCGAATCCATAACGCCGATATGCAGAGCCGTATGTTCGAGGTTCTCGGAATCAGCAAGGAAGATGCCGAGTACAAATTCGGCTTCATCATCAATGCATTCAAGTTCGGTGCACCTCCTCACGGCGGTCTTGCATTCGGTTTCGACCGCGTATGCGCCCTCTTCGGCGGGCAGGAGACAATCCGCGACTACATCGCATTCCCTAAAAACAACCAGGGCCGCGACGTGATGATTGATTCTCCTTCACTCATCGACCAGGTACAGATGGACGAACTTTTCCTTGAGAGCAAGGTCAAGGCGTAGTCCTCTCAGAGGTACTGCCGACGCCCATTTTTGAAAAATAGATCACAGATGCTCCACCTCAGGGTGAAGTTCCACGCCGAAGCGGTCGCGTACCGCTGAGATGATCCGGTTTTCGAGTGCCAGCACGTCTTTCGGGCTGGCATTTCCCGTTTTGTTTATCAACACGAGAGGCTGTTTTTCATAGACGGCGGCGCCGCCTTCCGTGACGCCCTTGAATCCGCATTTCTCAATCATCCACGCAGCCGGAATCTTGATGCTGCCGTCGGGGTTGATGAAGTGTGGAACGGTTGCCTCTGCGCCGAAGTCACGCCTTGCAATATCGATGATGCGCGCGAAATCAAGCGCTCCCACGACCGGGTTCTTGAAGAAACTGCCCGCGCTTCCGATCTCTTCAGGGTCCGGAAGTTTCCGGCGGCGGACATCGATTATTGCTTCGCGCACCTTCATCGGGCTGAGGTCCTCCGGGCAGGCGTTTTCGTCGAGCCCCAGGGCCTGGCGTACTCCTTTGTAGTCGAGCCGCGGATTGTATTTGCGGGAGAGACGGAAAAGAACGGAAGTAACGATGTAGCGTCCGTCCGCGTGCTTGAACATGCTTTCGCGGTAGCCGTATCCGCATTCCGCGGTTGAGAATTTGACCTTTTTCTTCTCCTGCAGGTCATAGCAGACCACACCGGAAATGATGTCCTTGACCTCTACGCCATATGCCCCGATGTTCTGCACGGCAGCGGCGCCAACTTCTCCCGGGATGAGCGATAGGTTTTCCGCTCCCCAAAGGCCGTGGCCGCAGGTTTCGGCGACAAAGCGGTCCCAATGCACACCGGCTCCTACCATTACAGGAACCTCGTCGAAACCCATATCGACGTATTTGATGAAATTGATACGGGAATGAAGGATGGTGCCGGGGAAATCACCCGTGAGCAGCAGGTTGCTGCCTTCTCCTATGTGCTTTATCGGTTTGGGAAGAGAGTCCCACTCGATTGATTCCAGTTCGGCCGCGCTGTCGTATTCCACAAAGCAGGCGCAGGACGCCTTCATCCTGAAGGTGTTCAGCGCACTCAAATCAAAGTTCTCCACTTTCCGCATAATACTGCAAATATAATATTAAAATTTTTTATTACATTTGTTGGAATATGAGTTCATTCGTGATAGAAGGAGGCCGCAGGTTGAGCGGCAGCATCGTACCTCAGGGCGCCAAGAACGAAGCCCTGCAGGTGCTCAGTGCCGTCCTTCTCACGAGTGAGGCCGTGACGATTTCGAATGTGCCGGAGATTCTCGACATCAAGAACCTCATCCGGCTCATCAAGACAATGGGCGTATCTGTCACGCGCCATGCCAAGGGTGAATACACCTTCGTGGCCGACCGTGTGGATGCCGGGTACATCGGTAGCGAGGAGTTCGTCCGCAGTTGTGCGGCTCTCCGCGGATCGGTGATGGTTGTAGGTCCGCTGCTCGCCCGTTTCGGAAGGGCTTTCTTCCCGAAGCCGGGTGGAGACAAGATCGGGCGCCGCAGGGTCGATACTCATATCGACGGATTCATCAAACTTGGCGCAAACTGCGAATACGAGCATAACGTCCGCGCGTACCGTCTCGAGTCCGGCGAAGGTCTCAAGGGTTGCTATATGCTCCTGGACGAGGCATCCGTCACCGGTACCGCCAACATTGTAATGGCCGCTACGCTGGCAAAGGGCGTCACCACCATATACAACGCCGCCTGCGAGCCGTACGTCCAGCAACTCTGCCGTCTGCTCGTTGCCATGGGGGCGCAGATAGAAGGAATAGGATCCAACCTGCTCCGCATAACCGGTGTCGGGAGACTCCACGGAGCAGAACATACGATATTACCGGATATGATCGAGGTCGGCTCATTCATCGGGATGGCCGCCATCAACCGCAGCGAACTCACCATCAAGAATGTGTCCTGGAGCAACCTGGGCATCATCCCTGAGGCCTTCCGCCGTCTCGGCGTGAAGCTGGAGCAGCGCGGCGACGACATATTCGTTCCGGTGCAGGATAGTTACGAGATCGAATCGTTCATCGACGGATCCATAATGACACTTGCCGACGCTCCGTGGCCGGGCCTCACCCCTGACCTGCTGAGCGTGATGCTCGTGGTCGCCACCCAGTGCAAGGGAAGCGTGCTCATTCATCAGAAGATGTTCGAGAGCCGTCTGTTCTTTGTCGACAAGCTTATTGACATGGGCGCTCAGATTATTCTATGCGACCCGCACCGGGCTGTGGTCATCGGGCACGACCACAAGATAGACCTGAGGGGAGGCAGGATGACCTCGCCGGACATCAGGGCCGGTATTGCGATGCTGCTCGCCGCAATGTCGGCGAAAGGCACCTCGGAAATCGACAACATCGAGCAGATTGACCGGGGCTACGAAGACATAGAAGGTCGCCTGAACGCTCTCGGAGCTCACATTGAAAGGAAAAGTTAGTTAGTTAAAATAGTGTATTATGAAGGTATTAAAGTTTGGCGGAAGCTCGGTGGCAAGTGCCACCAGGATGTCAGGTGTTCTTGACATCGTAACCGATGCCTTGCAGAACGACAGGGTTGTCCTTGTGTCATCAGCCATCAGCGGCTGTACCGACACTCTCATCGAAATCGGACGCAGGGCCTCAGAAGGCGACAGCAGCTGCCTTGACCTGGTCAGGAATCTGCAGGATCGTCATTCAAAAATCATTTCCCGTCTTTTCACCGGGAAGGAACTTGAAAAGATTTCGGAAAAGCTTACCGTCTTTTCCGACCAGCTCCGCATCGCGGCAGAAAACATCCTCGGCAAGAAGTTGATTACAAAGGACGAGGCCGAGCTCATCCAGACATTCGGAGAACTCTTCTCCACGACAATCCTCGCGTCAAAGCTTTCCACCGAGAACTTCAAGGTCAAGTGGCTTGATTCACGCGTGCTCGTGGTCAAGGATGATCTCAAGCAGACATATTCCAACATCAAGTCGTCTGTTGACGTGAGTCCGGAAATCGACGTGTTCGTCGCCCCCGGATTCATCGCTCACGATGCCGAGGCCAGAATCGTGACTCTTGGCCGCGGAGGTTCCGATTTCAGCGCAGCGCTTTATGCGGCGGCACTGGATGCGAACTCACTTCAGATATGGACAGACGTCCCGGGCATAATGACCTCGAACCCTAAGATAGTCCCGGCAGCGCGTACCATCCCTCAGATGTCCTACGAAGCGGCGCTTTGTATGGCTGAACATGGCGCGAAGGTCCTTTACGCCCCGACGGTGGCACCTGCTATGGCTGCCAACATCGCCATCAACATACGCAACACCTTCGATCCGGCCAATCCGGGCACCATGATCGAGAAACTCCCTGCCAGAGTGGTATGCGAGTGGATGGGTGTCAGCAATATGACCGTCGGCGAGAACGAGCGCATCGTCGTGACCGCAGAAGGTCCTATTGACGAGCCTGTCGCCCATAAGCGTGCGCTTGCAGCATTGAAGGACGCGGGCATCGTTCCTGTCGCCACCGGTGCCGAACAGGGATGCATCACCGTTGACGTGCGCCCTACGGTTGCCAAGGAGGCCTGCCGCGTGCTCCACAAGGAGTTCTTCGAGTTCGCGAAACTCAATGTCATCGACCTCTATGTTGCGGGAAACGGTGCCGTCGGAAACGCCCTCAAGACCCTTATCGAGAGCGGCCGCGCCGTAGGAAACGGCAAGCAGGTCCATCTCGCCGAGATATCAAGCGACCACGGTTTCGCCGACAAGGTGCTCTCCAGCGCCCCGCGCCACTCCGTGTTCGTCGACTGCACCAACAGCGAGGACATATTCAAGAAATACGTTCCGCTTCTTGAAGCCGGTATCAGCATAGTATCATCAAACCGCCGCTCCCTTGCGGTTCCATATGTGGAGTTCGCCGCCATGAAGCGCGCTGCTATGCGCAACGGCTGCTTCCTCCGCTACGACACCACCGTAGGCACGGCGCTCCCTATTCTCGAATCCATCTCAGGTGGGGCCGGCTGCAACGAGCTCGAATACATCGAGGCCGTTGTCTCCTGCACGCTCAACCATATCATCACCGGATACGACGGCGCCAACACCGAGAGCTTCGCAACACTTCTCCATAAGGCTCAGAAGGCGGGTCTTACCGAAAATGATCCGCGCATTGACCTCGGCGGCCGCGATGCCCTCCGCAAACTGCTCATCCTCGCCCGCGAGGCTGGAATCCCACTTGAGGAGAAAGACGTTGAGGTCACCCCGATGCTCGGGCAGGACTACTTCGATTGCACTCTCGAAGAATTCTACAGCAAGCTTGAAAAGGCCGAGCCGGAATTCATCAAGCGCGAGGCCGAACTCGATGCCCTTGACAAACGCCAGCGCTTCGTTGCATCGCTTCACCGCGACCCTTCGGCAAAGAATGGCTACAGGGCCGAGATCAAGATGCAGCTCGTGGGTGTCGAGAGTCCGTTCTACTGGATCAGCGGTACTGAGAACGTCACCATCATCAAGAGTGACAATTCCGCTCCGCTCGTCATCAGAGGAGCAGGCGAAGGTGCCCGTCAGGCAGCGTCAGGCGTGTTGAACGACATTCTCAAATAGCATTATGAAAGTTATCATCAGCGGTTATGGAAAAATGGGCCATATGGTAGAGGAGGCCCTCAAGCGCCGTGGCGTAGAGCTCGCGCTTGCCACAGAAGACGTGTGCAATGTTCCCCGCGACCTTGCAAAGGAATGCGTCTGCATAGATTTTACCACTCCCGATGCTTTCAGGGCTAATTATCCTGTGATTGCCAGCCTGTTCAAGGCAGTCGTTGTCGGCACCACCGGCTGGTACGACATCAAGGACGAAGTGTTCGCCGCCTTCGAGAAGGAAGGCACCCCGCTCGTGTGGGCGTCAAACTTCTCAATCGGTGTCAATGCTTTCTTCGCTGCCGTCGAACGCGCCTGCGAGGTGCTGAAAGACCAGGGCTACACGCCTCACGTTGAGGAAATCCATCATATCCACAAGCTTGACGCACCGAGCGGCACGGCAAAGAGCATCGCCGGCATCATTGCCGACACCCTTGGCGAAATGCCCGAGATCGGAGCGCAGCGCATCGGTGAAGTGCCGGGTACACATACTGCCGAGTTCACATCCGGTGTGGATAAACTCTCATTTACGCACGAAGCTTTCTCCCGTCAGGGGTTTGCCGAAGGTGCGGTTGCTGCTGCCTTGCTCACCGAAGGTCTGCAGGGCGTTCACGAATTTAAAGACATTATCTTATGAGCAAATTGAATCTCAAAGGATGCGGCACCGCGCTGGTTACTCCGTTCACAGCAGATGGTGCTGTGGATTTCAAGGCTTATGCTGCCTTGATAGACCGTCAGGTAAAAGGCGGAATTGATTTTCTTGTGGCTCTTGCCACTACGGGTGAAACCCCGACTCTCTCTTCCGAAGAAAAAATAGAGCTTCTCAAGCTTACCCACGAACACGCTCCGGGCCTGCCTGTCATAGTCGGTTGCGGTTCCAATGCGGTTCCGTCGACTCTTGCGAACATGAAACTTCTCGAGCCTTATGGCGTGGACGCATGGCTCGTGGTTGTCCCTTTCTATAACAAGCCTACCCAAGAAGGCCAGTACCAATACTTCAAAACCATTGCCGCCGCGACCGATAAACCGATCGTCGTATACAATGTCCCCGGCCGCACAGGTGCCAATATGACCGCAGAAACCAGCCTGCGCCTTGCTCGCGATGTCGAAAATATCGTGGCCACAAAGGAAGCTTCAGGCAAGTTCGAGCAGATTGAGGCCATCCTCACCGGTGCTCCCGAAGGGTTCTCAGTACTCAGCGGCGATGACGATATGACCCTGTCAATTATGAAGATTGGTGCAAAGGGCGTTATCTCTGTCGCATCAAACATTCTTCCTGACAAGCTCGTCGCAATGACAGATGCGGCCCTTGCCGGCGATTTCGCCAGGGCAGAAGCTCTTGAGGAACCGCTCAAGCCTCTCTTCAAGGCCTGCTTCGTCGAGTCAAATCCGATTCCTGCCAAGGCAGCCCTTTCCATTCTCGGCTGCTGCACTCCGGCGATGCGCCTTCCTCTCGTCCCGGCATCATCCGGAACGGTCGAGCTTATGAAGGACGTCCTCAAGAATCTCGGATGCTGAAGTTCTACAGATATTCAGGTGCCGGCAACACCTTCGTCGTAATAGACGGCCGCACGACCGACGCTGCACGCTTCAAGAAGAAAGATGTCGTGCATGCGCTCTGCCTGCAGCACGGTACCGACGGCCTGATGATTCTGGAGAATTCCGACAAGGCGGACTTCCGTATGGACTATTTCAATTCCGACGGATCCGGCGGGATGATGTGCGGCAATGGAGGCCGTTGCATCGTGGCCTTTGCCGACGTGGTGGGAGTCAAGCCTTTCCATACCAGGGAATATTGTTTTGAAACGTCGGACGGTCTGCACCATGCCGAGATACTGTCTCATCTGGGCGAGTCCAAGGTGGTCCGTCTTGAAATGAAGGACGTTGATGAGGTTAAGCCGCTCTCCGGCGGATTCTTTCTCGACACGGGCACCCGTCATTTCGTGAAATTCGTTGACGATGCGGATGCCGTGGATGTGGATGCAGAAGGCAGGACTCTTCGCTGGAGCGGACTTTTCGCTCCGCAGGGGGCCAATATTAATTTCGTAAGCAGGTGCGTGGACGGTTCTCTTCGTGTGCGCACATTTGAAAAGGGGGTTGAGGCGGAGACGCAGGCCTGCGGCACCGGAATCACGGCGAGTGCCATTGCCGCCTGCTTCAGCGGAGTTCCCGCCACGAGCGTCGAGGGCGATGTGCAGCGCTATGAGATTCGCGCCAACTGCGACAGCCTCGCTGTCGACTTCCGCCGGTCGGGTGACGTTTTCACTGCGGTACACCTTACCGGACCGACTCTGAACCTTGGAGATTTGGTTGAATAAAAAAAGCTGAAATAATATGAACAAAATCAAAGTAGCGATTGTCGGATACGGCAATATCGGAAAATACGCTCTCGAGGCAGTGGAGACCTCGGGCGATATGGAATGTGTTGGAGTTGTCCGCAGAACCGCCAGGGCAGACGGTTTCCCGGAACTTGCAGGTTACAAGGTGGTCAGTGATATCGCCGAACTCGGCAAGGTCGACGTGGCGATTCTTTCGACCCCCTCACGCAAGGTGCAGGAGAACGCAGAGAAATATCTTGCGATGGGCATCAGCACGGTTGACAGTTTTGATATACATTCCGGTGTGGGCGACCTCCGTCTCACTCTCGATGCTGTTGCCAGGAAGAACAACGCTGTCAGCATAATTTCTGCCGGATGGGATCCGGGCAGCGATTCCATCGTGCGGGCTCTTCTTCAGGCGCTTGCCCCCGGCGGTGTATCATATACCAACTTCGGCCCCGGCCGTTCCATGGGACACACCGTGGTGGTCAAGTCAAAGGCGGGAGTAAAGGACGCGCTGAGCCTCACCCTGCCGGCAGGCAAGGGTATTCACAACCGTCTAGTCTATGTCGTTCTTGAAGATGGTGCCGATTTCGCCACGGTTGAGGCTGCTATCAAAACGGACCCGTATTTTGCTTCAGACCAGACCGAGGTGAAAGCCGTTCCAAGCATAGATCCGTACAACAGTATGATGCACGGTGTTAACATCGTCCGCGATGGTGATTCCGGCAAGACTGCCGACCAGCACATCGATTTCAACATGCGCATCAACAACCCGGCTCTTACCGGACAGGTCCTTGTCGGTGCTGCGCGCGCCGCCACCCGCCAGACCCCGGGTTGCTATACAATGATAGAAATCCCCGTCATCGATCTTTTGGAAGGAGACAGGGATTCTCTTGTGCGCAAGCTGGTATAAGCCTATCGGTATTCCTCGTATTCGGGCAAGGCGAGTTCGGAAAGGAACTCGGTCAGTTTCTCTTCGTCCCTTGGGCAGATGAGGAGGACGTCTCTCATATCCACTACAAGGAAGTTCTCCAGCCCACGGACGGCGACGAGTTTTTTGTCTGCACTGGAGAAGATTATGTTGTTGGAACTCTCCTTGAGAAGACCCTTGCCGCGGATATTTGAGGCATTGCCTGATTTGTCGTGATTGACAAGGTGGTCATACAGGGATTCCCAGTTACCGATATCCGCCCATTTGAACTTTGCCGGGTACACCCAGGCATTGTCGGTCTTTTCCATTACGGCCACGTCGATCGACATACGCGGCATGTCGGTGTATATTTTTTCTATGAACATCTTCTGCTGCTCTGTGCAGAGATATTCTTTCCAGTTCTTCCATAGTCTGGTGATATCCGGGGCATACTTTTCCAATTCCTCGCGTATGGCCGAAGCGCGCCATACGAAGATACCGGAGTTCCATAGGAATTCGCCGCTGTCGATGAATACCTTGGCCAGTTCCTTGTCGGGCTTCTCAGTGAAAGTCTTCACTTTTACAGGGCGGTCTCCTTCGAAGGGACCGGCCACCTGTATGTAACCGAAATTCGAGTCGGGACGGTTCGGGACGATGCCTATGGTGATCAGTGCATCTGTGCCTGCAGCGTACTGGACGGCGTTTGACAGTGTCTCGTTGAATGCCGGTATATTGCTGATGGCGTGGTCGGCAGGAGTGGCGATGACCGTCGCCAGAGGATCTCTCTTCAGCAGGGCATATGTTGCGAAAGTCAGGCAGGGAGCTGTGTTGCGGTTGTATGGTTCCAGCAGAAGATTGCCTTCCTCGAGCTCCGGAATGCACTTCTCGACACGCTCCTTATAACGCTCGAGTGAGACGATGATGATGTTCTCTTCAGGAACAAGAGTTTTCATCCTGTCGAAGGTGGAGCGGAGAAAGGAAGTTCCGTCGCCTTCGAAATCGAGGAACTGTTTCGGTTTGGCAGCGCGGCTTATGGGCCAGAAACGAGAACCGATGCCACCGGCCATGATCACACAATAAAGATGTTCGTTAGACATATATAGGTATAAAAGCTTTAGGGTAATATTCTATTATGGATCCCGTAGTGTCAAGGATAACGGTTATCACGTCAAAAAACAATTCTGCATCATCCAGATGAAGGGCTCTGAACTCCGCGGAGTGAAGGAATGCATTCGCGGCGGCGACGAGTTTGATCCTTTTGGCATTGTTCACGTTGATTTCCGGCGGAGCTGCCGCCGGGGCTGTCCTCGTCTTTACTTCCACTATATGTATGGCACCCTGCTTCAGGCTCACGATGTCGAGTTCCCGATGCTCGTTGCGCCAGTTCCGTGCCACTATGCGGTGGCCTTCATTCTGTAAAAAGAAACAGGCTTCATTCTCCCCCTGCTCCCCCACGTTCTGTTTCTTGTTCTTCATATCAAAAAGTTACTATCGTGACTCCGGTACCACCTTGTCTGATGTCTTCATCCCTGACAGTCAGACCGGGGATCGTCCGGAGGTATTTCTGTATTTCCTCCCTGAGTACGCCGGTTCCCTTGCCGTGTATGATGCGTACTATGCCGATGTTCAGCATCACGGCATCGTCGATGTAGCGCGTGACAATGTCAAGTGCATCTGAGAGGCGTTCGCCGCGTATGTCAAGCTCCGGCTTGAACGCGAGCTTGCGTTCGGAAATGGCACTGTCGACTTTCTGCTCGACAGGCTTGAACAGTTTGCGCGAAGCGTCCCTGAATTCGTTGGAGGAAATTCTCTCGACCTTGTCGGGACTCATGGTGCTGCTTATGCTGCCTATGATGACCGTGACAGACTTGCTCGATACTTTTGACACCTCGCCTACAAGGCCGTTCTGTTTCACGCGCACTTTTTCGCCTACTTTCAGCGGCTCGGCCTTTTGCGGCAGCTCGGTAGGGGAATCCTTCTTTTTCCTGTTACGCTTTTCCAGCTGGGTCAATTTGCGGTCGATATATTCATCGCGTGCCTTCTGCTGCTTGCTCTTGCGGTCGGAAATGGCGTTGAGGAAGCCCTGGAGTTCCTGGCGGGCCGCCTTGGTCTGCTCCTTTTCGGCCTGGGCTGTCTTGATGTCGCGTATGGTCTTTTCGACCTGCCTGCCGGCACCCTTCACAATGCCTTCCGCCTCGCGGCGGGCTTCGTCAATGATGGCGGCTCTCTGCTCTTTTATCTCTTCCAGTTCCTTCTGGTATTTTTCCGTCAGTCCTTCGAGATTCTTGTCGGTCTTCTTGACTTTCTGCAGCTTTTCGTCAAGAGCGCGGCGGTTGCGGGCAATCTTGCGGAGGTTCCGTTCCATCCCCACGAATCCTTCACCGGCGCGAGCCTCGGCATCCTTGACGATGGACTCCGGCAGGCGCATCTTGCGGGCCAGCTCAAATGCGAATGAATTGCCCGGCAAGCCGACCTCGAGCTTGAACATAGGCTCGATGCGTGATGCATCGTAGAGCATCGCGCCGTTGGTGACGTGCGTGTCGGCAGATGCCGCGTACAACTTGAGATTGGTATAATGGGTGGTGATGACGCCATATACACCCCTCTTGTCAAGCTCGCTCAGAATCGCTTCTGCAATGGCGCCGCCGGCGGCCGGCTCTGTGCCGGAACCGAATTCGTCTATAAGCACCAGAGTCTTTTCGTCGGCATTGTCGAGCATATCCTTCATATCACAGAGGAAGGAGCTGTATGTGCTGAGGTCGTTCTCTATGTTCTGGTCGTCGCCTATGCTTACGATGATGCGGTCGAGGACAGGGAGTTCGGATGTTTCTGACGTAGGTACAAGCATACCCCACTGGAACATATATTGAAGCAGTCCGACCGTCTTAAGGCATACCGACTTGCCTCCGGCATTCGGTCCGGAGATCAGGAGAATCCTTTTCTGAGGTGTCAGGGCTATGGTCAGAGGGACCATTTCGCGCCCTTCGCGCTTGAGGGCCTTCTCAAGCAGCGGGTGCCTGGCCTTGCGGAGACTCAACTCGCCTCCGCTGGCGATTATCGGCATACCGGAGATGAAATCCAGTGCGGTCTGGGCCTTGGCCATCAGGAAGTCCATCTCGCCGATGAAGGCAGCCGAAGCGAGGACGTCGGGGATATAAGGACGGAAGAATTCGGTGAATTCGAAGAGTATCTTCTGGATTTCACGGGTTTCCGCAAAGTGGAGTTCAGTTATGTCGTTCTCCAGTTCTATGATTTCCGCCGGTTCGATGAAGGTGGTCTTGCCTGTGGCGGAGGCGTCATAGACGAAACCGGAAAGCTTGCGCTTGGCGGATGTGTTTACAGGAATGAGGAACTTGCCGTCACGGATATTGACGGTGGCGCTGGAATCAACGATACCTTCTTCCTGTGACTGCCGCAGGATTGCGGCCGCCCTTTTTGAGATGGACGCTTCTTTTGCGCGTATGTCGCGCCTTATCTCGAAGAGGCTGTCTGATGCGGAATCCTTGATCTCGCCATATTTGTCAAGGATATTCTCGATGCGGCGGTGAACTTCGGGGCAGGTCTGGATCGGCGCGGCCATTCCCTTGAGGTTGGGGTAGACGCCTTCCTTGATGCTGCTGAAGAAATGGATTATGCGGCGTGTGGTGTCGATCACCGTTTTCAGTTTGGCGAGATTGAGGGTGTCAATGGACGTGCCCGGATGCTGAAGAGGCTCAAGGAAAGGTATGGCATCGATGTAGCCGGTGGTGGGGAAGGATTCCTCAAACATCATCACCAACCGCATCTCGTCAGTCAGGTTCAGGCGCTGGCGGATGATTGAAGCGTCCGTGGAGAATTCTTCGGACGCCACTCTGTCGGAGGCGTATTCTGTGAGGGTGCGGTCTGAGACTATCCTTCGTATCTTGTCAAAGCCCAATTTCGCCTCGAGCCTTCGGTCTATCATTCCGCCTGTCCTCCAAGTTTAAGTTTCAATACGTTGCGGCTGTCAATCCTTGTGACCTGTCCGGCGTGTACGAAAGAAATGGCGCCGGTCTGTTCGCTGACGACCACAACGTCGGCATCGCTTTGCTCAGAGATGCCGACGGCAGCCTTGTGACGCATGCCATAGCGGGCCGGAAGATCCGTGCGGTCGGTGATGGGCAGCGTGCAGCGTGCCGCGAGTATGCGGTTGTCGCTGATGATCATCGCTCCATCGTGGAGCGGGGAGTTCTTGAAAAAGATGTTTTCAATGAGGCGGCGGTTGATTTCGGCGTCGATGGTGTCGCCGGAAGCGACGATGTCCTCCATCATGTTGTTGTGGCGGATGACTATGAGGGCGCCGGTTTTCTGCGATGCCATTTCCTCGCAGGCGGCGGTTATCTCATCGATTGAAGTTGTAGAGAGGCCGCCCGTGCTGTTGCGCTGCATTATTTTCTGAAACAGGTTCCTGTTCTCGACGGCATTGCCGGCGCTGCGTCCGAGATTGTTGAGGAACCGTCGGATTTCCGGTTGGAATATCACGATCAGCGCGATTGCGCCCACATCGATGATGGTGCCCAGCAGGGCGGACATCATCTTCATGCCGAGGGCGACGGCAACTATGCGGACGATGAGGACGATGAGGATCGCAATGAAGATGTTCAAGGCGGAAGAGCCGCGGATCCACCTTATGATAAAGTATATGATGGCGGCAACCATCAGGATGTCCAGAAGGTCTATCCAGGAGAATCGCAGGAAGCTGAATGCGCCTGCAAGGTACGTTCCGATGCTCATAAATACAAAGGTAATAATTCTGTTAGAGAAAGTTATGTTTTTTTATATGAAAAATATTTCGTACATTTGCTGCCCGCAAAATTGCGCGGATATACTTAAAGTATTAATAAACAATTAATTATCAAACCAATGCCTGGATTAATTGGAAAGAAAATCGGAATGACTTCCGTTTTCAGTGCCGACGGTAAGAATGTACCGTGCACTGTTATCGAGGCTGGTCCGTGCGTTGTCACGCAGATTCGTACAGTTGAAAAAGATGGTTATGCCGCTGTACAGCTTGCCTATGACGAAACAACTGAAAAGCACGCCAGCGCGCCTCTGATGGGGCATTTCAAAAAGGCAGGAACCACCCCTAAGAAAAAGCTTGTCGAATTCCCGGCAGACTTTGGAAAGGAGCTTAAGCTCGGCGACATCATCACTGTAGGTGACATCCCTGTGGATGAGACACCGTTCGTTGACGTTGTCGGTACTTCTAAAGGTAAGGGTTTCCAGGGCGTTGTACACCGCTACGGTTTCGCCGGTGTAGGTGGCCAGACTCACGGCCAGCACAACCGCCTTCGTCACCCTGGTTCAATGGGCGCATCTTCATGGCCTTCTCGCGTACTTCCTGGTATGCGCATGGCTGGCCATATGGGCAATGAGCGCGTAAAGGTATTCAACCTCCGCGTCATCAAGGTCATCCCTGAGAACAATCTTCTCGTTGTTAAGGGTTCCGTTCCTGGAGCCAGAGGTTCTTATGTAATTATTGAGGCTTAAGAGTATGAAACTTTCAGTTTTAAAGATCGACGGAACCAATTCCGGCAAGGAAGTCGAACTCGCAGACAGCGTATTCGCAATTGAGCCTAACGACCACGCCATCTATCTTGACGTAGTCCAGTATCTCGCAAACCAGCGTCACGGCAATGCCAAGACCAAGGACCGCAGCGAGATTGCGCACAGCACCAAGAAGCTTGGTCGCCAGAAGGGCGGCGGCGGTGCTCGTCACGGCAGCCTTAAGGCCAATATCTTCGTAGGCGGCGGCCGCGTTTTCGGTCCGGTGCCTCGTTTCTATCATAACAAGTTGAACAAGAAGGTCAAGGCCCTCGCCCGCAAGTCCGCCCTTTCATACAAGGCGCAGGAGAATGCGATCATCGTCCTTGAGCCGTTCGTAATGGATGCACCTAAGACCAAGGAGTTCCTCAAGATCAACGAGGCCATCAAGGCCGGCGATCGCAAGGTCCTCTACGTGCTTCCTGAGAATTCAACCAATATTTTCCTTTCATCCCGCAACCTTCCTCAGGTGAATGTCATTTCCGTTGACGAAATCAACACCTACGCTATCATGAATGCCAACACTCTGGTAATGGTAGACGGTGTTCAGGACATCCTCGCCGAGAGAAACATGCGCTAAACGAACACGAAGATGGGAATCATTATTAAGCCAATCGTAACAGAGAAGTTGACGGCTCAGGGCGAAAAGTTGAACCGTTATGGCTTCATCGTAAACGCTGATGCCAACAAACTTCAGATCAAGGACGCAGTCGAGAAGATGTACAACGTCGTAGTCGCTGACGTCAATACCGTTAATTATCACGGCAAGAGAAAATCCCGCTATACCAAGTCAGGACAGGTTCGCGGCCGTGCTAATCATTATAAGAAGGCATACATCACTCTCGTCGGTGACGACAAGATTGATTTTTACGCTAATATCTAATAGGAGGTTCAGACAATGGCAGTAAGAAAATTCAAGCCGGTTACTCCCGGTCAAAGAAACAAAGTGATCAGCACCTTCGAGGAGATCACCACCAACAAGCCTCAGAAATCATTGCTGGAGCCTCTCAAGAGCACAGGCGGACGTAACAACACCGGTCAGATGACCGTTCGTTACCTCGGTGGCGGCCACAAGAGAATGTACCGTATCATCGACTTCCTCCGCGACAAGGACGACTGCACCGCTACCGTTCTCACTATCGAGTACGATCCTAACCGTAGCGCACGCATCGCTCTCGTGCAGTACACAGACGGCGAGAAGAGATACATCATCGCCCCTAAGGACCTCAAGGTCGGCCAGGTTATCGCATCCGGCAGCGGTGTCGCTCCGGAAGTCGGCAACTGTCTCCCTCTGAGTGAAATTCCAGTTGGTACCATCGTTCACAACATTGAGCTCCGTCCCGGTCAGGGTGCCGCTATGGCCCGTTCAGCCGGTACTTTCGCTCAGCTCGCAGCCCGTGAGGGAACCCATGCCGTTCTCCGCCTGCCTTCAGGTGAGACCCGTATGGTTCTCGTAAGCTGCCGCGCTACCGTTGGTCAGGTATCCAATGCAGATCACAACCTCGAAAGTCACGGTAAGGCCGGCCGCAAGCGTTGGCTTGGCAAACGTCCTCACAACCGTGGTGTTGTCATGAACCCTGTCGATCACCCGATGGGTGGTGGTGAAGGCCGTGCATCAGGTGGACATCCACGTTCACGCAAGGGCTTGCCAGCTAAGGGATACAAGACTCGTAATCCTAAGGCTCAATCCAACAAGTTCATCATCGAGAGAAGAAAGAAATAACAGGAATTAAACTTTAGAGATTTATGAGTCGCTCATTAAGAAAAGGTCCATACATCCAGGAAGCCCTGGAGAAAAGAGTTCTTGCTATGAATGATGGTAGCAAGAAGAAGGAAGTGGTCAAGACCTGGTCACGTGCCAGCATGATCTCTCCTGACTTTATCGGCCATACTATCGCAGTTCACAACGGTAACAAGTTTATCCCTGTTTACGTAACTGAGCAGATGGTAGGTCACAAGCTCGGCGAATTCGCCCCTACTCGCAACTTCCGCGGACATTCAGGTAACAATAAGAAGTAATCATTATGGGAAAGCGTAAAAGACTTATGGCTGAAAGCCTCAAGGAGGCCAAGAAGGTTACAGCAGTTGCAAAACTGAATGACGTCCCTACATCTCCACGCAAGATGCGTCTCGTTGCAGACACAGTCCGTGGTGTAGAAGTTAACCACGCACTCGATCTTTTGAAATTCTCAAAGAGAGAGGCTTCTATCCGTCTCGAAAAACTTCTCCGCAGCGCAATCGCCAACTGGGAAGCCAAGAACCCGGACAAGAGCAAGGATTTGGATAATGGCAATGTCTATGTAAAGACTATTATGGTTGACGAAGGCCGCACACTCAAGCGCATCCGTCCGTGCCCTCAGGGCCGTGCCGGTCGCATCCGCAAGCGTTCCAACCACGTCACCATCATCCTCGATGTAAAACAACCAGTGGAGAATAAATAATATGGGACAGAAAACTAATCCTATTAGCAACAGAATCGGTATCACCCGTGGTTGGGACTCTAACTGGTGTGGTGGTAACTATGCTGAGAAGATCGCAGAAGACTACGAGATTCGCAAATATCTTGGTAACCGTCTCGCTAAGGCCAGCCTCAGTAGGATTGTTATCGAGAGAACCCTCAAGCTCATCACTGTTACAATCTATGCAGCTCGTCCGGGCTTCATCATCGGCAAGGGCGGCACTGAGGTTGACAAACTCAAGGAAGAGCTCAAGAAGGTCACAAAGAAGGACGTCCAGATCAATATCTACGAGGTTAAGCGCCCGGAAGTTGATGCTCACATCGTTTCCGACAGCATCGCCCGTCAGATTGAAGGCCGTGTTTCTTATCGTCGCGCCATCAAGATGGCCGTTGCCAACACAATGCGTGTCGGTGCAGAAGGTATCAAGGTTCAGATCAGCGGTCGCGTAGGTGGCGCTGAAATGGCCCGCTCAGAAATGTTCAAGGAAGGTCGTACACCTCTCCATACTTTCCGTGCAGACATCGACTATGCACTTGCAGTTGCAAACACCAAGGTTGGTACCCTCGGTATCAAGGTCTGGATCTGCAACGGTGAGCGTTACGGCAAGCAGGACCTTACCCCTGCAGCGATTGCAGCAGCAAACGCCCAGGCAGCAGGCCAGCAGAACCGTGGTGGCAACCGCGGAGACCGTCGCCCTCGTCGTGACGGCGACCGTGACCGTCGTCCTCGTCGCGAGCAGAAGTAATTTCGTAAGAAAATTACTATATTTAATGCCGGTTTCGGGTTTCCGAAACCGGTTTTTTTATGGATATCAGAGAAAAGATCACATTGCTGCCTCATCAGCCCGGAGTGTATAGATATTATAACTCCGAAGGTTCGGTGATCTACGTCGGCAAGGCAAAGGATCTGAACAAGAGGGTGGCGCAGTATTTCGTCTCCCCGGACAGGCTGAACACGAAAACACGCCTGCTGGTATCCAGGATTGCCGATGTCCAGTATTCGGTGGTGGATTCCGAGGCAGACGCCCTGCTGCTGGAGAACAATCTCATCAAGCAGTTCAAGCCCCGCTACAACATCCTGCTCAAGGACTCCAAGACTTATCCCTGGATATGTATCACGAATGAGGAATTCCCCAGGGTGCTGCTTACCCGCAGGGTTGACAAGAACGGTTCCAGGTATTTCGGTCCGTACAGTTCCGCAATGCACGCAAAGGCCCTGCTTGAGTTTTTCCGCAGCAATTATCCCCTTCGCAGCTGCAAGTATAAGATTACTTCCGATGCTGTGCTCCGGCACAAGTTCCGCCCCTGCCTTGATATGCACATCGGACGTTGCCGCGGTTGCTGTGCGGGCGGGGTTTCCAGAGAGGAATACGACTCCTGGATAGCAGAGATCGAGCATCTGCTGACCGGAGGTGTCAATGATATCATACGCAGATACAAGGCCCGGATGCAGGCGGCTTCTGATGAAATGAACTTCGAACTCGCCCAGCAGTATAAGCTCAGGATAGATGCATTGCAGCAGCATTACTCCAAGTCGATCATCACGGCTGCGGGAGAGAGGGACGTGGATGTGTTCTCGCTCGTCTTCGACGGGCTCGAGGCTTTCGGCAATTTCCTCCGCATCCGCGGAGGCGCAATCATCCAGTCTCTCAACCTTGGCTTCAAGATGCAGATAGAAGAAGAGCAGGGTGCCGTGCTGAGTACGTTTGTTGCTGAAATAGAATCCAAATTCGGAGAACTTAGCAAGGAAGTCATCGTGCCGTTTCTTCCTGACGTAAAGATTGAAGGGGTGAACTTCAGGATACCCGTCAGGGGAGACAAACTTGCGCTTCTGGAACTGAGCGCCAAGAATGCCAAGGAGTTCCGGTTCAATTCACTTAAGCAGCGTGAACATACCAATCCGGATGAGTTCCATGCGGCCGTGGTGGAGGAACTTCGCAAGGCCCTCGGAATGAAGGTCGCGCCCGAGCATATAGAATGTTTCGATAACTCCAACACTCAGGGCACCAATCCTGTTGCCGCCTGCGTGGTGTTCCGGGGCGGTGTCCCGGCAAAGGGCGATTACCGCAAGTTCAAGATAAAGACCGTAGTCGGCGCCAACGACTATGCCTCGATGAAGGAGGTGGTCAACCGCCGTTACTCCCGTATGCTTGACGAGAATCCGGACGATCTGCCGCAGATGGTCGTGATCGACGGCGGAAAAGGACAGCTCAACTTCGCCTGGCAGGCGCTGTGCGAACTCGGAATACAGGACAGGCTGACGGTGGTCGGCCTCGCCGAAAGGATGGAGGAGATAATCCGCGTAGGCGATCCGTACCCGCTTTTCCTCGACAGGAATTCCCAAGCCTTCAAGCTCATAACTCACGTGCGTGACGAAGCGCACCGTTTCGGAATCACGTTCCACCGTTCGCTTCGCAGCAAAGCTCAGATAAATTCCGCGCTCCGCGAGATCAAGGGAGTCGGTGAGCAGACGGAGCAGCGGCTGCTGATGCATTTCGGCAGTGTGGCCAGGATTGCGGCGGCGCCCGAATCCGACATCGCCGGGCTTGTCGGCGCATCCCTTGCAAACAAAATCAAAACACAACTGAACAATGACTAAGGAAGAAATCTTCAACAAGGTTTTCAATGCATTCATTCTGATCGGAATGACGGTCGCGATGATACTGACCACTATCATCAAGTTGAATGCCGCCGATTCCGGGCATTATCTCCTGATAATTGCAGCATTCGGCTCGCTGATGGGAGTGCTGTCGACGGTCTGCTCCGCAAACGGGAAGATTCTGACATTCCTTTTCGGGATACTGGATGTGTCCATTTATGCGGTGATGTGCTTCATCGGCGCCAAATACGGCAATGCGGCACTGCACGCATTATATTTCTTCCCTATGCAGTTCGTAGGCTTCTTCCAGTGGAAAAAGCGTGGCGCGGGCTCTTCTTCAAAATTGAATGCCCGCCGTTTCACTTCGAAACAGTGGCTTTTGTTCGGGGCCATATTCCTTGTCGCCTCGGTTGCCGTCTATCTGGTGCTGAGCCGTTTCGACAAGACGGCGGCCGACCATTTCATCAAGGTGGCGGTGCTTGCCGATGCGGTATCCACAGTCTGCAACATACTCGGGCAGCTGCTCCTTTCGACAGCTTATATGGAGCAGTGGTATTTCTGGATAGGTGTCAACATCTTTTCAATAGTGATGTGGGCGATAACCCTTTCGGAAGGGAAAGGTGATGCATCGTATTCGCTGATATACATCATCAAATATTCGTTTTATCTGCTGAATTCGTTCAACGGTCTGAGGATATGGATGGGCTTGAGCCGGGAGGGCCGTTAGTTGCGTTATTAATAAATAATTGTTATCTTTGCGGCTCGTAAGTTTGGTCTGAAGTACTAATATAAACTAAATAACTAGCATTATGGAATACGAAGAAATCGTAAAGAAAGTGAAGGCGATCATCGTTGACAAACTCGGTGTCGAGGCCTCTGAGGTTACAGAGACCGCCAATTTCACAAATGATCTCGGAGCTGACTCTCTCGATACAGTTGAACTTCTTATGGAATTTGAGAAAGTGTTCGGTATCAAGATTCCAGATGAGGAGACCAGCACGATCGTTACTGTGAAGGACGCAGTTGACAAGGTCGCTGAAAAGCTTGCCCAGAACTAAACAGCAGACAACACAATAATTAAGGCTGCCCGTCGGGCAGCCTTAATTTATTTTTATTCTGATTTTTTAGGGAGCGAGAATACCAGTTTGAGAGTAGGAACAGCTCCTTCTGCATCCGGACCGTTGAGCGCGGCTTTGTAGAAGCGGTCCTTGTCCAGTTGTCTCGTGACCGACTTCTGCGTCTGCGACTGGGCGGCGGAACTGGCGAGCATCGCGTAGTTGTAGTAATTGTTGTAACCATATCCGCCGTAGCCGCCGTAGCCGTAACCGCCATAATAACCTCCGTACCCGCCACTGTACATACCGTTGTAGTAGCTCTGGTATGCGAGGTAGTTGTAGTAGTCGCTCATTTCCTTGTTGCCGGCGATTGTGGTGTAGGAGACTTCATCTGCGAGGATGAGCAGCCAGATGTCGTACATCCCTTCGTTGAAGGCCTCTGTCTTGCTGCTGCTCTCATCGTTCTCGTCTATGAGAAGTATCTGTTGGAGATGGTATGAGATGTCGGGAGAGTATTTGTCCTGAGTCCTGTTGATGTCGCCCTGGTTTTCGGTTGAGCTGCTCGTGTCGGAGATGCTTCCGAAGGTGGTCTTTCCGTCGAAGCTGAGCCGACAGGTAGGGGACAGGACTTTTGGCCAGAAACGGTCGATGTCTTCGTAGTTCTCCGGGAACTCGAACGGCAGGTCCAGGGTGGCTTTGTTTATGACCGCCTTCTTCGGGTCGCCGCCGGCGTCAATGATTATCTGTTCAGCTATGCGCTTGAGCTCTGCCGCCGGAATGCGCGGCTTGAGGCCGCCGCCGCCTTCGATATGTATTTCAGCGGAGGCTGTGCCCAGATACGGGTCGCTCTCCTGGGTAGTCATATTCAGGCACGTCTGAGGATATTTGGTGTTGTTCTGCAGAAGGGAGTCGGCCTGGTAGAAATCGTACCCTCCTATGAGGAAATAGGACATTGTGTCCTTGCGTACGCCATTGAACTCCGCTTCGTAGAGAAGAGCCCCGTAATTGTTTTCAATATATCCGTAGTCGAGGTTATACTTGACCTGAAGGTTGAACATATTGATTCTTCCGCCGTTGGAATTCGGAGTGTTGGTCTCTATGAAGATTCCAGGGATTCTGGAGCGGAATTCCTCCACATCTTTCAGCGCGCTTTCCGGAAGGGAGAGGATCTTCTGGCCATATTCCTTTGAGAGATGCACGATGAGAGTGTCCCCGCCATTGTAAATCGGAGTCCCGCGCGTAATCCTGGTATTCTCGTGCGGTACCACTTCGTTGCACTCGTAGGTCTTGTCAAAGTCGAAAGGCTCTGTCAGTTCATAAATGTAGAGATTCTGGAAGATCGCATCCTGTCCGTCCTTTGAGATGGAGCAGGAGTCGCGAAGGATAGACAGGTAAAAATCCTTGACGACAGGATTCTTGCCGAAGTCCACACCGTCTTTCTGATACATAGGTACAAGAGGGAGTGCGGCTGACCTGGTGGTGAGGCCGTAGTCTTCGTCACGGATGGCGCCGAAGGTTATCCTCGTGTTTGAAAAACCGGAGAGGCCGTCGGCTCTGTCAACAAGAATTTCAGATATCGGCGCGCTCTCCACGAACACGTCATACATATCATCGACAGCGAAAAGGCTGCTTCCGATCTGATAATCTGTCTCTACGCAGGCGCAGCAGCAAAGAAGTGCCGCCACAAAGGCTGTGAATCTGGATTTCATCTTACAACGTTTCATAAAATGCGCTGTATTCGTCGATGTAGCTGCCTTTTTCCAGGGATTCTCTGTTGAATGGAAGTATTGGCAGACCGAGTTTCCTGCAGTGGTCGACAATATCCTTGTCCACGCCGTCTGCACCCAGAATCACACCGTCGGAATACTGAGCTGCCGTTTTTGCAAGATTGATGCCATCCGGCTGCTCAAGGAACGGAACGTCCTCGCGGGTCAAACCGCCGAATGCCGCCTTCCCGGCGAAATCGGCTGAGAACTTCTCGGAAGGCGTGTCGTCGTACAGGGAAAGTACGACTTTGCTGTTCGAGAAGATAGGGTCGTCTTTATATGCCTTTTTCAGATATGCAGGCAGAAGGTGGGATATCCAGCCCTGGCAGTGGATGACATCGGGTGCCCAGCGGAGTTTCTTGACGGTCTCGAGTACGCCGCGTGCGAAGAAGATGGCGCGCTCGTCGTTGTCCGCAAAGAATTTGCCGTTGGCGTCGGCATAGATCTGCTTGCGGCGGAAGTAATCTTCGTTGTCGATGAAGTAGACCTGGATGCGGGCGGAGGTGATTGAGGCAACCTTGATGATAAGCGGCCTGTCAACGTCTCCGATGATGATGTTCATGCCTGAGAGGCGGATGACTTCGTGCAATTGATTTTTGCGTTCGTTGATGCAGCCGTAGCGCGGCATGAACGAACGTATTTCCATCTTGCGCTCCTGGATACCCTGCGGAAGATATCGTCCGATATTTGCGATGTCGGATTCAGGGAGATATGGAAATATCTCAGAATTTACAAATAATACTTTTTGCACTAAATTGCCCATTTGCACAAAGATAGCCATTTTTTTTGATTTTATCGCTATCTTTGGGCTCGTAATCGAAGTTATGGCCTCTCGGGAGCGAAATATCATACGCCGCAGGATAGCCAACGCATATCTTTCAAGCGTGATCAGTATCAGCCTGGTGCTGATGCTGATAGGTGTCGCCGCCCTGCTTGTTGTCAATGCGCGCGGTGTTTCCGATTATTTCAAGGAGAGCCTCCAGGTCTCCGTGCTGATGAAGCAGGAGGTGTCTGAAAAGCAGGCGGAAGAGTATCGGAAGTCCATATCAGAACTTCCGTTTGTACGCACCACGAGGCTGGTCAGCAAAGAGGAGGGGACTGAGGAACTCAAGCAGATGCTTGGCGAAGATTTCCTGAGTGTTTTCGAATCGTCCCCCGTGCCCCTCTCCATCGACGTCTCACTCCGTGCGGAGTACGTGTCGCCCGACAGTCTGGAACTTGTGAAAAGCAAGCTGTCCGCATACAGGATCGTTGATGAGATCGAGTGCCAGCAATCCCTTGTCGAGGCCCTCAACGCCAACCTGGCCAGGATCTCGCTTGTCCTCGGAATATTCATACTTCTGATGCTTTTCGTTTCGTTCGTGCTTATCAACAACACCGTGCGTCTGAGTGTGTTTTCCCGCAGGTTTACCATTCACACGATGCAGCTGGTGGGCGCTACGCGTTCTTTCATCCGCAAGCCGTTCCTTGTCAGCGCGGTCTGGCAGGGGCTTGTGGCGGCAGTCATCGCGGTTGCAGCGCTTGCCGCAATGCTTCTTGCGGTGAAACGTTCGTTTGAAGCCCTCTTTACGATTTTCCGCATCCAGCAGATGCTGGTGGTCGCCGGTGTCGTGGTTGTGTGCGGCGTCCTGATATGTGTGCTGAGTACGTATTTTGTAGTCAATAAGCTGGTCGGACTGACCAGGAATGACTTATATTATTGATTCATATGGATAAAATGGCAACGACCCCCAAGGGCCTCAAGTTCATTCTTGCAGGCGTGATAGTGATGATAGCGGGGTTCATACTTATGACGGGCGGCTCAAGCTCTGACCCGCAGGTTTTCAATTATGCGATGTTTGACTGGCGCAGGCTTGTGGCGGCGCCTCTCGTAATACTTGCCGGTATTGTGGTGATAGTCATCGCCATTATGGGCCGGTTTGATGGAAAGGAGGACAAGCGATGAACTGGTTGCAGGCACTTGTTCTGGGCCTTGTCCAGGGCCTTACCGAATTTCTACCGGTCAGCAGCAGCGGCCATCTTGCCATAGGCAGGGAACTGCTCGGCGTCGAGGCTGCCGACGACCTTGTGTTCGAGGTTGTCGTCCACGCGGCTACTGTCCTTGCTACGATCATCGTGTTCAGGAAGCAGATATGGCAGCTCCTCTGCGGACTGTTCAGGTTCAAGTATAACGACGAGACGGATTATATCCTGAAGATTTGCGTTTCTATGATTCCTGTTTTCATAGTGGGTATGTTCTTCAAGGATTTTGTCGAAGACCTGTTCTCTTCGCTTCTGGTGGTCGGCGTCGCCCTGCTCGTGACAGCCGCTCTCCTGTTCTTCTCCGATGTCGCCTCAAAATGCAGGAAGGCAACCGGGGCGCAGGGGGCAAGCGAGAGCCGCAACGGCATCTCCTACTGGCAGGCATTCGTCGTCGGGCTTGGGCAGGCGCTTGCCGTGACCCCCGGCTTGTCGCGTTCCGGCACGACCATAGGCACAGGCCTTATCTGCGGTGTCAGGCGTGAGGCGATGGCGCAGTTCTCTTTCCTGATGGTTCTGGTGCCGATTCTGGGCGAAACTTTCCTTGATGTTGTCGGTGGAGATATGGCTGCGTCCGCTGTCGGTGTGCTGCCGCTTGCAATCGGTTTCCTGGCCGCTTTCGCATCCGGACTGTTCGCCTGCAGGGTGATGATAGCGCTGGTGAAGAAGGCGCAGCTCAAATGGTTTGCCCTTTATTGTGCGGTCGTGGGAATCCTCGTCCTGATCTTTGCCCGATGACCGATGGCCGAGCGTAACCTGACATATTTCGTGTCCGATGTCCATCTGGGGCTGGCGACAAAGGATCCTGCCGAGCGTGAAAAACGTTTTCTCACATTCTTGAAAGGCATCCCTCGTGACAGCACCAGGTCGCTGTTTCTCCTGGGGGACATCTGGGATTTCTGGTATGAATACAGGGACGTGGTGCCGCGTGAAGGCTCGCGCGTCGTGGCGCAGCTGATCGATCTTATGGATGCCGGCGTGGAGGTGTGTTTCTGCGAAGGCAACCACGACATTTGGACCTTTTCGTATTTCACCGAATTGGGCATAAAGAAGTTTTCTCAGCCGTTCATCTGCGAGATCGGCGGCAAGACGTTCTGTCTGGGGCACGGAGACGCCCTCGGCGGCTCGAAAAAAGGATACGGCTTGATGCTCAAGCTTTTCCACAGCCGGTTCGCGCAGAAACTCTTCAGTACCCTTCACCCTTGGCTCGCCTATCGTCTCGGCCTTTCCTGGTCCAATTCCAACCGCCGGTCGCATAAACCGTATCACTTCAGGAATGAAGAGGAGCCGTTGTACAGATATGCTGCAGAACTGTCTTCGAAGCAACATATCGATTTTTTCGTTTTCGGACATTTCCACGACGGGGTTGATCTCGAACTTCCCGTCGGCTCGAGATTCGTCATCCTGAAAGACTGGATGGACGGAGGTATGCCTTGCGCTGTGCTTATCGGGTCTTCTTTCGAACTTCGCTGCTAAGCGTTTCCGTCTTGATCTCCGTTCTTACGGGCCATTCCATAAAGATGGAATAGTAAAAGGCGTTCCATTCCCCGCTGTCCCATTTCCTGACAAGCTGCTCGATCTTTGCATCCTTGCCGTTCGGGTCGTATTTGGTCTTGAGGTCCTGGGAGAACAATCTGGCGACGAGCTGCCAGAAGCCTGCGGCAAAGCCACTCTCGTAGGTCTTGATGATGTTGTAGGCGTTCATACCGCATTCCCTGTCAACCAGGCGCATCAGCACAAGTCCCTGGGATATCGTCATATTCCGGATATCCTTTTCGAACAGCCTGAACAGCTCCTTTTCGACGTCATTGACGTACTGGGTGCGCTGGGCTTTCTTTTTGACGTCTGCGGCGATCGTGCTGTCGACCTGGGCCATCATCTTGCGCCCGGCAAGCGCGTACGGATACACCTTGTTGAAGTTATAGACGAGCTTGTAGTCCCTGCGCCAGTCGCCGTCCTTCATCCTCCGGCCGCGCGGGAAGCACCAGACAGGGTCTATGGAGTCGAAGAACACGGTGTCGCCGTCGGGCATTACCTCATAGTACATCATTTCTCCCTTTAGTTTTTGGGCGAAAGATGCGCTGCAAGCCAGCATCAGGGCTGCAAATATGACGGCGAACCTCTTGAACACGTCGCAAAAATAAGAAACTTCGTTGACAAATTTCATAATAGCTTCTTAGCTGTCCGAGGCCGTGTCGAAAATGCAGGAAAATAATTTTTAACAAGAGGAGTAAGTGATTGAAAAATACGGAGGTTAGGTGTAGAGATTCTGTGTCGAAAATATTTGAAAATTTTCGATGAAAGTGATGTTAATTCAAGATTTTTTACTAAATTTGCAGTCCCAAAATCCGGCCTTGTTTTAGCTAAGGTTCTGATTGTCAGGGAGTTATAAAGAAATTATATATTTTAAAAGTAATACAAAATGTTACAACCTAAGAGAACCAAATTCAGAAGGGAACAGAAGAACCGTATGAAGGGTAACTCACAGAGAGGAAACCAGCTTGCATTCGGTTCATTCGGTATCAAGACCCTTGAAAATTGTTGGCTTACTGCTCAGCAGATCGAGGCTGCCCGTCAGGCTATCTCACGTAAGATGAACCGTGAAGGTCAGATTTGGATCAGGGTCTTCCCTGTCAAGCCTATCACCAAGAAGCCTCTCGACACCCGTATGGGTAAAGGTAAGGGTGACCCGTATGCTTACGTAGCCCCTATCACCCCGGGTAGAATCATCTTCGAGGCCGAGGGTGTGTCACTCGAGGTCGCCAAGGAGGCAATGCGTCTCGGCGCTAACAAGCTCCCTATCGCAACAAAGTTTGTTGTCCGCAGGGATTATGTCGAATAATTTAATGGAGGAAAGAAAATGAAAGCATCAGAAGCACGCGAAATGTCTGTAGCAGATCTGCGCGACCGTATTGAGGTCGAGAAGAACAATCTCGACACAATGAAGCTCAATCACGCAATTTCTCCATTGGAGGACACTTCAAAAATTTGCAAGACCAGAAGGGATATCGCTCTTATGATCACTATCCTTGCTGAAAAAGAGAAACAGAACTAAATCAGAGAAGTCCTATGGAAAGAAATCTTCGTAAGGAAAGAATAGGAATCGTGGTCAGCAACAAGATGGACAAGACCATCATCGTTGCCGTTGAGGTTAAAGAGAAACATCCTTTGTACGGTAAATTCGTCAAGAAGACCACCAAGTTCGTAGCCCAGGACGAGAAGAATGAGTGCGGTATCGGTGATACCGTCCGCATTATGGAGACCCGTCCGTTGAGCAAGACCAAGAACTGGAGATTAGTAGAAATCATAGAAAAAGCAAAATAGCATATTATGATACAGCAGGAATCACGTTTACAGGTTGCCGACAACAGCGGCGCAAAGGAAGTCCTTTGCATCCGCGTGCTTGGCGGTACCAACCATCGTTATGCAACTGTAGGCGACACCATCGTAGTCGCTATCAAGAGTGCTATCCCGGGCGGCGATGCCAAGAAGGGTACAGTTTCTAAGGCTGTAGTCGTACGCACTAAGAAGGAAATTCGTCGTCAGGATGGTTCTTACATCCGTTTCGACGACAACGCTTGTGTTCTCCTCAACAACGCCGGAGAACTTCGCGGTACCCGTATCTTTGGTCCTGTGGCCAGAGAGCTTCGCGAGAATTTCATGAAGATCGTTTCACTGGCACCGGAAGTCCTTTAATTAATAAGCATTATGAAAAAGATACATATTAAGAAAGGTGACACCGTGTATGTAAATGCCGGTAATGACAAAGGTAAGACCGGAAAGGTCCTCACCGTTATCCCTGAAAAGGATCGCGCTATCGTTGAGGGCGTCAATATGGTCAGCAAACACACCAAACCGAATTCAAAGCAGCCTCAGGGTGGTATCATCAAGCAGGAAGCTTCAATTCACATCTCAAACCTCAATCTTATTGACCCTAAGTCCGGCAAGGCTACCCGCGTAGGCTACAGGATGGACGGCGACAAGAAGGTTCGTTATGCTAAAAAATCAGGAGAGGAGATCTAATTATGGCAAAGAAGAAAGAAGCAGTAGTAGCACAGGTTCTTCCTACCGACTACGTACCAGCCCTCAAGAAGGTCTACAAAGAGGAAATCGTCGAGAAGCTTATGAAGCAGTTCTCATACGGTACTGTAATGCAGGTTCCTCGCCTCGTCAAGATTACTATCAATGAAGGTGTCGGCGACGGCACACAGGACAAGAAGGTTGTTGAGGAAGCAGCTGAAGAGCTCGGCCTCATCACCGGTCAGAAGGCGGTCATCACTTCTTCAAAGAAGGATGTCTCCAACTTCAAGCTCCGTCGCGGTATGCCTATCGGCACCAAGGTCACCCTTCGCAACGTCAAGATGTACGAGTTCCTCGAGAAGCTCGTCCGCGTTGCTCTCCCACGTATCCGTGACTTCAACGGTATCGCTGAGAATATGGACGGCCAGGGTAACTACACGCTCGGTCTCAAGGAGCAGATCATCTTCCCTGAAATCGACATCGACAAGAACCCTCGCATCCACGGTATGGAGATTACATTCGTAACTACGGCCCGCACCGATGAGGAGTGCCACGCACTTCTCGCCGCATTCGGTCTGCCTTTCAAAAAACATAACAAATAAGATACTATGGCAAAGGAATCAATGAAAGCTCGCGAGGTTAAGCGCGCGAAACTGGTTGCTAAGTACGCAGAGAAGAGAAAGGCTCTCAAAGAGGCCGGCGATTGGGCAGCTCTCGACAAGCTCCCTAAGAACGCTTCTCCTGTCCGCCTTCACAACCGTTGCTCACTCACCGGTCGTCCGAAGGGCTACATGAGAGCATTCGGCATCAGCCGTATTCAGTTCCGTGAGATGGCCAGCAATGGTCTCATCCCGGGAGTAAAGAAGGCTAGTTGGTAAAAAATTAAAAAGTATAATAATATGACTGATCCAATTGCAGATTATCTCACCAGGATTCGCAATGCCTATATGGCAGGCAAGAAGGTTATAGAGATCCCTTCATCAAAAATGAAGGTTGCTATGACCCAGATCCTCTGTGAGAAAGGTTACATCCTCAGCTACAAGGTAGTTGAAGGCACTCCTTACAATACTATCAAGATCGCTCTCAAGTATCACCCTCAGACCAAGGTTGCCGCCATCAAGAAGATTGAGCGCGTGTCCACCCCGGGTCTCCGCAAGTATACCGATGCTGAGAACATGCCACGCGTCCTCAACGGACTCGGCATCGCCATCATCTCTACATCAAAGGGCATCATCACCGACAAGGAAGCCAAGGAACTCGGCATCGGCGGTGAAATCATTTGCTATGTATATTAATCTTTAATTTATTATTAATAATGTCACGAATTGGTAAATTGCCTGTAAGCCTTCCGACCGGTGTGAGCGCAGAGCTCCTTGACGGCAACGTGCTGAAGGTTAAAGGACCTCACGGTGAGATGAGCCAGAAGATTGATCCGGACATCACAGTCACCATCGAGGACAATCAAATCAAGTTCGCCCGTCCTACCGACCAGCCACGTCACCGCTCGATGCACGGTCTCTACCGCGCTCTTGCCAACAATATGGTTGTCGGTGTCCACGAGCAGTTCTCAATCACTCAGGAATTGGTAGGTGTAGGTTACCGTGTTGCAGTCCAGGGCCAGATGCTCACGTTCTCTCTCGGTTTCTCTCACGAAGTCCAGCTCCTTCTCCCTAAGGAGATCACCGCTGAAGTTCCAGACGTCCGCAAAGGTGAGAATCCTCGCCTTATCCTCAAGAGCTGTGACAAGCAGCTTGTCGGACAGGTAGCAGCCAAGATCCGTTCATTCCGTAAACCAGAGCCTTACAAGGGCAAGGGTATCAAGTTCGCAGGCGAGACGCTTCGTCGTAAGGCAGGCAAGACTGCAGCAGCTAAATAATAGGAGGAAAGAATTATGGCACTCAGTAGAATTGAAAGAAGAAGAAGGATTCATTACCGCATACGTAAGCACGTCAACGGCACAGCCGAGAAGCCTCGCATGGCCGTTTTCCGCAGCAACAAGCAGATTTACGTACAGGTTATTGATGACGAGCAGGGCAAGACTCTTTGCGCTGCTGCATCCAACGACAAGGAACTTGCCGCACAGTGCAAAGGCAAGTCCGGTATCGAAGCTGCTGCAATCGTCGGCAAGGCTATTGCAGAGCGCGCTCTCGCTAAGGGTATCACCGCTATCTGCTTTGACCGCGGCGGATATCTTTTCCACGGAAGAGTTAAAAGTTTGGCAGATGCTGCCCGTGAAGGCGGCCTCGTATTCTAACAGATAAGACTATGGCAAATACAAATGTTAAAAGAGTAAAGACGTCTGACCTCGAGTTGAAGGACAGACTGGTCGCCATCCAGCGCGTTACCAAGGTAACCAAGGGTGGTCGTCACTTCCGCTTTGCTGCTATTGTAGTCGTAGGTGACGAGAACGGCGTTGTAGGTTATGGTCTTGGTAAGGCTAATGAGGTTACCGCCGCTATCGCCAAGGGCGTTGAGGACGCAAAGAAGAATCTTGTCAAGATTCCTGTCATCAACACCACTATCCCTCACGAGCAGGAGACAAAGTTTGGTGGCTCACGTGTGTTTATGAAGCCGGCCGCCCCTGGTACCGGTGTCAAGGCAGGTGGTGCGATGCGTGCAGTGTTCGAGTCTGCAGGTATCCAGAACGTCCTCGCAAAGTCCAAGGGTTCTTCTAACCCTCACAACCTTGTCAAGGCTACCATCGCCGCTCTCACGAATATGAGAGATGCATACACTGTTGCCGGTCTTCGTGGTGTACCTATGAGTAAAGTATTCAACGGCTAATGGGAGGACACGATTATGGCAAAGTATAAGATTACACAGATTATCAGCAGCAACGGTGAGACCAAGCGCCAGAAGGACAACCTTCGTTGCCTTGGCATCCGCCGTATGCATCAGACTGTAGAGATCGAGAAGAACCCTGTATCAACCGGTATGGTTGCCAAGGTCGCCCATCTCTGCAAAGTTGAAGTAATTGACTAAGGAGGACCGAAAGTATGAAACTTAACAATTTGACACCTGCTGTTGGTTCTACCCATACAAGCAAAAGATTAGGTCGCGGCCAGGGTTCCGGTAAGGGTGGTACTTCCACCCGTGGTACCAAGGGTGCACAGGCACGCGCAGGTTATGAGCACAAGATCGGATTCGAAGGTGGTCAGATGCCTATCCAGCGTCTCCTTCCTAAGTTCGGATTCAAGAACCCTACACGAGTAGAGTACAAGGCTGTCAACCTCGACGCCATCGAAGCTCTCGCGCAGGCTGGTCTCAAGGAAATCGGCGTAGCTGAGATCAAGACCGCAGGCCTTGCAGGAAAGAACGACCTCGTCAAGGTTCTCGGAAACGGAGAGCTCAAGTCTGCCGTTACCGTCAACGCCGACGCATTCTCAAAGTCTGCTATCGCTAAAATCGAAGCTGCCGGTGGGAAGGCAGTCGTTAATGAATAATTCTTATGAAGAGATTCATTGAGACAATAAAAAACATCTTCAAGATTGAAGAGCTCCGCAAGAGAATCGTCTATACGTTCCTCCTGATCCTGGTCTACAGGTTGGGTTGCTTCGTAGTCCTTCCGGGCATTGACGCTTCTATGCTGGCCAACCTTCAGCAGACGACATCAGAGGGACTCGTCGGTCTCCTCAATATGTTCTCCGGTGGAGCGTTCGGTAATGCTTCAATCTTCGCACTGGGTGTGATGCCGTACATTTCTGCATCCATCGTCATCCAGCTGCTCGGTGTTTTCGTCCCTTACTTCAGGAAACTCCAGATGGAGGGCGAAAGCGGACGCAAGAAGATGAATCAGATGACACGCTGGCTTACCATCGTCATCATCTGTATTCAGGGTCCGGCTTATATGGCCGCTGTTCACAACCAGATCCCTGGTGCCGCCTTCGTGGCAGTCAACCAGCTCGGTTGGAGCAATTTCATGTTCAACATCGTTTCCACCATCATCCTTATGGCTGGCTCGATGTTCGTGATGTGGCTTGGCGAGCGCATTACCGACCGTGGTATCGGTAACGGTATCTCCCTTATCATTATGATCGGTATCGTAGCTCGTTTCCCTTACGCTATCGTAGCAGAATTCAGTGAGAAGTTCTCCACCAACAACGGCGGCTTCATCCTTCTCATCGTCGAGATTGTCATCTGGTTCTTCATCGTAGCAGCAGCTATCGCTCTTGTACAGGCAGTCCGCAGGGTTCCTGTACAGTATGCGAAGAGAGTCGTCGGCAACCGCCCGTACGGCGGAGTGCGCCAGTACATCCCTCTCAAGATCAACGCCGCAGGTGTTATGCCTATCATCTTCGCCCAGGCATTGATGCTCTTCCCTCTTCTCTTCTCCCGTTGGGATGCGACCAGAGGACTCGCTGCAACTATGAGCAACTATACAGGATTCTGGTATAATTTAGTATTCGGTCTCCTCGTAGTCATCTTCACATACTTCTACACAGCCGTTACAGTCAATCCGACGATGATGGCGGAAGATATGAAGAGAAACGGTGGATTCATCCCTGGTGTGAAGCCGGGCAAGAAGACAGTCGAGTATCTTGACGCCATTATGTCAAGAGTCACTCTCCCTGGTTCAATCGCGCTCGCTATCATATCCATTCTTCCTGCAATTGCAATGGTATTCGGAATCAACAACTCATTCGCAAGCTTTTACGGCGGTACTTCCCTCCTGATTCTTGTAGGTGTTGTCCTTGATACCCTCCAGCAGGTTGAAAGTTATTTGCTGATGCGTCACTACGACGGCCTTATGAAGACCGGTCGTCTCAGCGGACGCTCAGGTATGTAGTTCTTTGAAAAATCAGCAGGTTGATGATCAAGCCGAAAACTGAAGTAGAGATTGAGCTCCTGCGCGAAAATGCCATCTTGGTTTCCAAGACGCTGGCGGAAGTCGGTAAGGCAGTTGCCCCGGGTGTGACAACCAAAGAGTTGAATCGGGTGGCTGAGACTTTCATTCGCGACAATGGCGCCATTCCAAGCTTCCTTGGTTTTGAAGGCTTCCCTGCAGCAATCTGTGCATCGGTCAACGATGTTGTGGTCCACGGTTTTCCGTCCGACTACGTCCTCAAGGAGGGTGACATCGTTTCCGCTGACATAGGTACGTTATACAAAGGATATAATGGTGACTCAGCGTACACCTTCCCTGTAGGGGAGGTGGACGCCAAGACCAGGAAGCTCCTTGACGTAACGAAAGCCTCCCTTTACAAAGGAATCGAGGCCGCTGTAGCAGGTGCAAGGGTTGGTGATATCGGATACGCGGTGCAATCGTATGTCGAATCATACGGATTCTCAGTGGTTCGTGAATTGGAAGGCCACGGAATCGGTACCGAGATGCACGAGAATCCGGGAGTCCCTAATTATGGACGTCCGGGTCGCGGCACACATCTCGTGGACGGTATGGTTCTCTGTATCGAGCCGATGATCAATGCCGGTGGCAAGGCTGTTTATCTGGCCAGAAATGGCTGGGCAGTCCATACTGCCGACCATAGCAGGTCAGCTCATTACGAACTTACGGTTGTTGTCCGAAAAGGCCACGCCGAGCAGCTCTCAACCTTCGATTTTATCGAGAAAGATGGCACGATCAATTTTTAAGTGATTTTTTAATGTCAAAACAAGTAGCAATAGAACAAGATGGAAAGGTGATAGAGACCCTTCCAAACGCTATGTTCAAAGTAGAGCTTGAGAACGGTCACGTCTTGCTTTGCAACATTTCAGGCAAGATGCGTATGAACTTCATCCATATTCTTCTGGGCGACAAAGTCAGAGTTGAAATCTCACCTTATGATTTGACCAAAGGCAGAATATCTTTCAGATACAAATAAAAACTCACAGATATGAAAGTCAAGACATCCATCAAAAAGCGCAGTGAAGATTGCAAGATTGTCAGACGCAAAGGTCGTCTCTATGTCATTTGCAAGAAGAACCC
>JAZLGQ010000008.1:0-43007 GCA_045616385.1 Candidatus Cryptobacteroides sp. | reverse complement strand
GCTAGCGTTCATCCTGAGCCAGGATCAAACTCTTCTTTGTATATTCTTATACTTCTTGCTTGAATCCTGACGCTTCCTAATTTCTAAAGAAATCAACGCTCTCGATTATTGTATTTCTCGGTACTTGCTTGTACTTATCTTCCAATATTTTCAAAGAACTTTGTCGCCGTTGTTTGGAAACGGGCTGCAAAGATAAATACTTTTTATTTACCGACAAATTTTTTTCGACTTTTTTTGCTTGACCAAGGAATGATTAATTTACGTATCTTTGTTGTATGATATCCCTGTGGCATATTTTCGGCGTTTTTTTCAAGATAGGAGCCTTCACGATTGGCGGCGGATATATGATGGTACCCGCCATACAGGACGAACTTAGCCGCCGCGGATGGATCGGAGAAGACGAACTGCCTGACATCGTGGCCCTCGCCCAAAGTGCTCCCGGCCTGCTCACCGTCAATATGGCCATTTTCGCCGGACACAAGCTGCGCGGAATAGCGGGCAGCATCGTCGCTACACTGGGCAGCATCCTGGCCCCATTCATCGTCATTCTCCTGATTGCGATGTTCTTCACCAATTTCAAGGACAACCCGGTAGTCATCAGGATGTTCAATGGAGTACGCCCTGCCGCCGTAGCCATCATCGCAGCATACTGCATCAAACTTCTGCGCAAGCAGAACCATTGGTGGCAATGGGCCATAGCCGCGGCCACAATCTTCGGCATGGTGTTCCTAAAGGTATCCGCCATCTACATTCTCTTGACAATCATAGTCTTCGCTGCCGCCATATCGTATTATAGAGAAAGGAGGTCTGCGAAATGATCAGCCTGTTCCTTCAACTTTTCTGGACCTTCTTCCTCATCGGGATGTTCACGTTCGGCGGCGGTTATGCCGTAATCGGTGTCATCCAGAGTGAGATTGTCGTGGCAAAGGGATGGATTTCCGAAAGCGTGTTCACCGACATAGTGGCCATATCCCAGATGACTCCCGGTCCCGTGGGCCTCAATTGCTCGACCTATGTGGGATATGAAGTGCTGAAGCAGGCGGGTGCCGGCGAGCTGGTCGCCGGACTAGGATCCTTTACCGCATCCCTTGCGGTGGTACTGCCGAGCTTTATCATAATGCTCGCCATCGTCAAGATCTACGACTCCTTCCGCAAGTCAGCCGTATTCAACGGAGTTATGTCCGCCCTTCGTCCTGCCGTAGCCGGCCTTATCGGCGCAGCCGCCATTGCGCTCATGTTCTACATCCGTTTCGACGGGGCCGGCATCGAAGCCGGCATAATCGCCGACAACTTCCCTGACTGGAAAAGCTGGGCCATTTTCGGCGCGGCATTCATTCTGTCATTCTGGAAGAAAGCAGGAGCGCTGAAAGTGATTTTCGGTGCCGCAATCATCGGCGTGCTGATTTATTGATTATCTTCACAGTCACAAACCATATTATATGAAGAAACTGCTCACCCTCATCGCCATCCTGCTCCCATTCTTCTCCTATGCAGGAGAAATCGAAGACATTGTCCCCGCCCCGCAGAAGACGGTGGTCTTCAGGGGATCCTTCCGCGCCGGAGGCGCAAGCATCAAATGCGATCCTTCCGTCGAAGCGGAAGTGATTGATGCCGTCAACCGCTTTTCGAACAGCCTGTCGATATGTTCGGGCAAGACAAGCTATGTTTCTATGCCAATCGGCTTGAAGGAATCGGTCGAGGGTGGCAACGGCAAGGGCATCATTTTCCTGAAAGACCCCGGTCTGAAGCCGGAGCACTACTCCATCAACATCAGCAGCAAGGCCGCCATAATCAAGGCAAACGACCTGAACGGCTTCATATATGCTCTTGAGACCGTCAAACAACTGCTTCCGGAGGAAATCTATGGCAACGTTTTCAACGAGGATGTCAGATGGAACCTGCCTTGCTGCATCATCGAGGACGGACCACGTTTCGGCTACCGGGGAATGCACCTCGACTGCTGCCGGCATTTCTGGTCTCCCGACAAGATCAGGAAGTATCTCGATATAATGGCCGCCTACAAGCTCAACCGCTTCCACTGGCACCTCACAGATGATCAGGGCTGGCGCATCGAGATCAAAAAATATCCTCTTCTCAGCCAGATCGCCTGCTATCGCGACGGCACAATGGTCGACCGCGATTTCAGCAGCAATGACCACATACGCTACGGCGGATTCTACAGTCAGGAAGAGATCCGTGAAATCGTCGAATATGCGGCGGCACGCGGCATAACCGTCATACCTGAAATCGAGCTTCCGGGGCATATGCTTGCCGCTATGTCAGCATACCCCTGGCTCGGCTGCAGCGGCGGCCCTTACGAGGCCTGGACGAAATGGGGCGTGAGCGACGAGGTGCTTTGCGTCGGCAAGGAGACCACTTTCACCTTCATCGAAAACGTCCTGTCCGAAGTGGCGGACCTGTTCCCGGGCGAGTACATACACATAGGCGGCGACGAATGTCCAAAGACCGAATGGGAAAAATGCGAAGCTTGCCAGGCAAAGATCAGGGAGCTAGGCATAACCGGCGATGAGAAATTCACTGCAGAGCAGTATCTGCAAAGCTACGTGACAAAACGCGTCCAGGATTTCCTTGCGACAAAGGGAAAGAAAATAATCGGCTGGGACGAGATCCTCGAAGGCGAACTTGCTCCCGGCGCCACGGTAATGTCGTGGCGCGGACAGAGCGGCGGGCAGGAAGCGGCGGAGAAAGGCTTTGATGCAATAATGACCCCGACTTCACATTTCTACTTCGACTATTGCCAGTCGGAGGATGCCGAGCACGAGCCACTCTGCATCGGCGGGTTCGTCAGCGTCGAGAAAGTCTATTCCTTTGACCCTGTGGAAGGCATCGCACCGGAACATCAAAGCCATATTCTGGGCGTTCAGGCCAATCTCTGGACAGAATACATCAAGACAGAGGAACATCTGGAATATATGCTTCTTCCGCGCCTCCTGGCCCTCAGCGAAGTGCAATGGTGTGCTCCGGAGAACAAAGACTACCAGAGATTCGTTCAGGCCGTGACCGGCCACGGATTCAAGGCTCTCGACTTTGCAGGTTACACTTACGCGAAACATCTTATCGGGATCAACGGAGAAAACATCAAATAGATTTATGTACGATCTTGCTATCATAGGCGGTGGCCCCGGAGGCTACGTCGCAGCCGAAAGAGCCGGCGCAGCCGGTCTCAAAGTCATTCTCTTCGAAAAAAACGAACTCGGCGGGGTATGCCTCAACGAAGGCTGCATCCCTACCAAAGCCCTGCTCTGCTGCGCCAAGACCTTTGATCACGCGCTGCACGGAAAAGCATTCGGTGTCACAGCCGATGCCGTATCTTTTGACTTCAGCAAGATGATGGAGCGCAAGACACGCGTCGTACGCCGCCTTGTTGGAGGCGTAAAGGCCAAGATGAAAGCTGCCTCCGTAGAGGTCGTCAAGGGTGCCGCCAACATTGAGGGAAGCACTGGCGAGGGATTCGAAATCACCTGCGACGGTCAGAGCTTCACCGCATCACAACTGCTCATCTGCACCGGATCGTCCGCAGCCGTACCGCCGATTCCCGGCCTTGCCGAATCTGACGCCATCCTCACGAACCGCGAAATCCTTGCCCTCGAGGAACTTCCTGAAAGCCTTGTCATAATCGGCGGAGGCGTCATAGGAATGGAGTTCGCCAGCTTCTTCAACAGTCTTGGGACAAAGGTCACCGTAATCGAAATGCTCCCAAAAATACTTGGCAACCTCGACGGCGAGATCAGTTCTATGCTGCAAGCCATATATGCAAAAAAAGGCATCTGCTTCAAGTTGGGATGCAAGGTTACCGGCATAGATGGGCACGAAGTCATATATGAGACCTCTGACGGAGAGACGGAGCGCGCCGCCGGTACGAAGATCCTCGTCAGCGTAGGTCGCCGCGCCAATATCAAGGGCTTCGGCCTTGAGAACATCGGCGTAATGACGCAACGCGGCATCAAGGTTGACGACCATATGCGCACCAACGTTCCCGGAGTATACGCCGCAGGCGATGTTACGGGATTCTCCCTGCTGGCCCACACGGCAAGCCGCGAGGCAGAGGTTGCCGTAGCCAACATCCTCGGTGGAGACGAAAGAATGAGTTATTGCGCCATCCCCGGCGTCGTTTATACGTCTCCGGAAGTTGCCGGCGTGGGACTCACCGAAGAGCAGGCGGAGGGATACGGGGTGCTCAGGCTTCCTATGGCCTATTCCGGCCGTTACGTAGCAGAGAACGAGGATATCACCGGTCTATGCAAGATCATCTACGAAAAGGAGACGGAAAAGGTCGTCGGCCTTCATATGCTCGGCTCCCCTTGCAGCGAAATCATCCAGTCAGGATGCATTGCAATAGAATCCGGGATGACCGTCGGGCAGCTCAAGAAGATCGTATTCCCCCACCCGACCGTGTCGGAAATCATCAAGGAAACCCTACAAGGCATCTGAGCCTTCATCCCGGACCCGATTCAGAATCCAATATGGAGTTGAATATTTGCTGTCCGAGAGTGCTTGGACAGCATTTTTCTGCTCCTCGGAGAGAAAGATTTCGGAGTCTCCTGCTTGAAGATATTCCTGAAGCGCAGCCTGGAATGAATCCAGGGAATCAAACTGCGGCAGATAGTCCTTGAGGTTGGCGACACGGCTGCGGACAGAAGCCACGCCCTTGCGGTGAAGCTTGCTGCCATCGATATCGAGGACATCGGTAAGCGTTTCTATATCAACGTTATACATAAGCGTACCGTGCACCAGTTCCCGGTCCTTGAAGACCCTGCGGGCAAAGCCCGACACCTTGCGGCCTTCGACATAGATGTCGTTGCGGCCACCCTGCACGGCAGGGACCCCGAACTCACGCAGCGCTGACACTATCACACTGACCGCGTCCGCACCGTTCACGGAAGAGGATGATGACAACGGGCGGAATATGGAATAGTTCAGGTTCTGGAGGTCATGGTACACGGCACCGCCGCCGGTTGCGCGGCGGGCGAGGACAATGCCTCTGGACTTCATATATGACATATTGACTTCTGTGGCAGCATTCTGGTTAAGACCTATGATAACCGAGGGACGGTCCCGCCACAGGCAGAAAAAAGTGTCGCCCGACGACACCTGTTCAAGGCAGTATTCGTCGAACGACATATTATAGCACGGGTCAGTGCTGCAGTTCCTGACAAACTTCATTATTTGAGGGTGGCAAGAAGGGCTTCCAGCGTCTTGATGGTCTCTGCTGTAAGAGCCTTGGTCTGCTGGACGAAGCTGTTGTCTTCAATGGTCCCGAGGGCGGCATGCATCTCTTCATCGTTGCGGTAGGTCGCCTGACGGTAGATATTCTCGTGATCCTTTTTGCGGGAGAGATAGACCTGTTCGCACATATACTTCTGAATGCGGATTTCGGCATTGATGGCCTTCCTCCATTCCTCGTTGGTGATCTCACAGTTGCGCATCATATAACCGAGCGACAGATATGCGTGGCCGAGCTTGTCGTGAGGATAACGCTTCCAGATATCGTTGTAGCGCTTGTGTATCTCCTTCCAGCTGTTCAATCGGCCTTCGCGTATGTCGGTGCGGAGACGGTCGACGTCCGTGGTAGTCACAAGCTGGCCGCCGAGGTTCATCCATTCGCGGTGGCGGCGGGTCTTGAACTGGGCGGAAATATCGCTGAGGCCTTCGTTAGGATGTGCGACGAGATAGCGGAGCACATTGTCCATAGCATAATGGATAAGCATATCGCCGTAGCCGTGGTATGCCTTGTAGACCTTCAGGATGCGTACCGGACGCTTGCCCTTCTCCAGATCTTCGCCGAACACTTCAAGCTCATCGACGATGGACTTGTCGCCCTCAAGAAGTTCCGCGCCCTTTGCGCGAAGCTGCTTGTCATCGAATTTCTCAAAACTGATGTTGTTCTTTCTGTACCAGGCCTTCGCAGTCCAGATTTCAAGAAGCTTGCGCGCAAGGATCACCTCTTCCATACTATCCGGTGCGTAGGTGTCGAACTCAATGTTCTGGATTTTGGTGATGCGCCTGTCACGGTTCTGGTACTTCCAGTTGTTGCGGCAGAGCGCATACATATTGTACAGCCACCAGAAATCAGGAATGATTTTAAGTTCGCCCGCCTTCTCGTCATTGATGACCATACTGAACGGCAGCTTGATGTTCATCTCGTTCGGATATGCACCCTTGGCAAGCAGGCAATAGCTGGCAAAACGGCTGGAATGCTTCAGGGAAACGCACAGGCCCGGCCAGAATCCGCGGCCTGCGACAATCTCATTGTCAACGCTGCGGCTGTTGTGGTTCGACCCGATGGTTGCGCCTGCGGCCATATTGCTCTGCCCCATCACAAGCGAGGCGATGAGGAAAGAGTTGTTGTGATGCTGCTCGTGGGCAGGGAATATCAGGTTGTTGAGCACCTCGCAGCAGGAGATGGTGCTGTTGTCGCCAAGTATGGAGTCGATGACACGGGCACCGTATTTAAGCGAACAGTTGTTGCCGATCACAAATTTGATGGCTGTGGCGCCATAGAAGATGTGGGCACCATAACCTACGATACCATTCACGAGAATCACGTTCTCACCGATCTGTGAAGGCTCCTTCTCGTTGGAGTTGATTGTTATGTTCTTGAGCTTGCTTGCGCCTTTGATATAGCAGGCCGGCCCGACCTTGACATCCTTGATGATCTCGGAAGTCTTGATGACACAGCCATCTCCCACTGTACCGTAATAACCGCGGCGGCGGTCAACGGAATTCTGTGTGATTTCAGCCAAACGGGCCTGCAGGCCCTTGTCATCAATGTATTTTGCCCATAGATATGCATCCGCCGTAATCATTCCGTCAAACGGATATACCTGACGGGTCTCCGCCTCGTTCATTATGTTGAGCTTGACACGCACGTCTTCCGACTCGCCGTCCTTGATGACGCCGTTTCCGAACTTGGAGTGGTCTGTCGTGGACATCTCGTGGATATTGAAAAGCATACATCGGCTGCCGATGATGTAGTGGCTGAGATAGTGCACGTCGTGGATGGCACAGTCGTCACCGATGTCGCAGCTGTGTATGGTACTGTTGGTGATGCCGATAGGCAGACGGAGGTCGTGGAACTGGAGGCCGTTCCCGTTAACGCGGCCGATACGCACCATACCCATAAAACTGTTGTTCTTTATGCAATGGGCGTCAAACTCATCGGTAACCCAGATATTGTCCCAATTGCCGGCAGTATTGTTGGAGCGCACCAGCGTGGCAATTTCGTCGGAGCGAAGATGACGCCAGCCTCCCTTGGGCTGATGGACCTGCTTGTTGCGGATGTAATATTTATCTTTTCCGGCAGGGAGAAACGACGGGGCAATCCAGCCGTTCACCAATTTGTCCGGGGTCATCACGGTTACTTTTTCCATATGGGTCTGTCTATGTTATCATACAAAAATACTGAATTGTGATAAAAATTCAATAAATTGCAGTTGATATTGACAAGTGTTTTATGAAAGGAGCCTTGAAGAACTACAAAGGGACTATCGCGATGATCGCCGGCGTCGCAGCAGGTGCGGTCACGGGTGCCCTATGGCCGTCTGCCGCCCATTTCGTCAAGCCTGTCGGAGACATCTTCCTGAACCTGCTGTTCGCCCTGGTCGTGCCGATGGTTTTCTTCAGCATCTCTCTTGCGTTCTACAGGATGATGGCCAGGGGGCAGGTGGGCAGCGTGCTTCTGAAAACCCTGTTTGCCTTTATCATAATATGGCTCTGCTGCGGAGTGCTATCATACGTCAGCACCCTGATTGTCAACCCTCTGGGCGACTTCACTATGAGCCAGGGCACCGAGCTTAAAGCTGAGTCCACGGGCGGAGGCAACGCTCTCACAGGCGCACTTTCAGTCTCCGACTTCCCTCTGCTCTTTTCAAAGCTCCACCTTCTGCCGCTCATCGTTTTTTCAGCCCACCTCGGTCTTGGAGCGGCCTGTGCCGGTGAGAAGGGGAAACGGGCATCGGAATTCTTCGACTGCGGCAACGAGGTCATCATCAAGGCCATGAATGTGCTTATGCTGGCCGCCCCGGTCGGGCTCGGCTGCTATTTTGCCGACACCATCGCCGTCATCGGGGGCGGACTTCTCGAAGGCTACCTCCGCATTCTCATCATCTACTGCATACTCACCGCCATACTTCTCTTCCTGGTATTCCCTCTCATCGTGCGCCTCTCCCGTGGCAGCGGAAGCGTCAAAGCTTTCTTTACACATATAATCCCGCCTACGATAACAAGTCTTGCAACAGCGTCAAGTTCTGTGGCGATGCCGGGGAACATCGAAGCCGCTGAAAGGATTGGGCTGGACAAGAGCGTGGCCCAGTCGGTCGTGCCTCTGGCGACAAACCTCCAGAAAGGCGGTTCGGTGGCGCTCGACATCATAAAGGTCGTCTTCCTGATGACCCTCTGCGGGCAGCCGACGGCCGGTTTCGTACCAGCCATAAGCATCATCGGCATAGCGATACTGTCCGCCCTTGTCTCCGGGGCCGTGACGAACGGAGGCGTTACCGGAGAGCTGCTGATATGCTCCCTGCTCGGAGTCAAACCTGAACTGGCGGGCATCATAATGATCATCGGGACCATTGCCGATATCCCTGCTACACTTGTAAACTCGCAGTCCACCGTGGTTGCAGCGACTATCGTCGATTCCAAAAATACTGACAATGCGTAATATCTTCTATTTTATCCTGATTGCCGTCTCCGCCGCTTCCTGCGGAAGGTCCATCAGACCCGAAACGCTTCAGAAAGGCGACAAAGTCGCACTCGTGGCCACATCCTACTGGATGCCGGACTCAACAATCAGCAAGGCGTGCGAATGTATTCGGGAATTCGGGCTTGAACCTGTCATCGCAGGCAACATCGGTGCTCAGGTACCGGTTTCCGACACAGTCAACAGGTCTTACTTTGCCGGGACCCCGGCACAACGGGCCGAAGATCTCCTGTGGGCTCTGAAAGACGACAGCATCAAGGCCATCATCTGCACGCGCGGCGGCTATGGCGCAATCCAGATGCTTCCAAAGGTTGACATACGCGAACTGCGCCGTCATCCTAAGTGGATCGTCGGCTACAGCGACGTCACCGCCATGCATATGGCCTGCGTCAAGGCCGGCGTGATGAGCATACACGGCAATATGGCAAGCAGCCTGGCAGCCGGAGGTGCAGAAGAACAAGGAAATGAAGAGATGATAAAAGTCTTGATGGGAAAACAACCGCGTTATGACCTGGAGCCCTCACCGTACAATATCGATGGTGAAGCGTCCGGAATCCTCATAGGCGGGAATATGATAACCATGATGACCATGCTGGGATCCGATTACGACTGCATAGACCGCGACTGCATTCTCTTCATGGAGGAGGTCGGTGAGAGCATGCACGCCATTGACCGTCTGTTCAGTATGCTTTCGCTACTTGGGAAAATGGATCATATAAAAGGTCTCGTTTTCGGAGATTTCACCGACTGCGGAAATGAATTTGCCTATGAATCAGTCGAAGCGATGCTCTCGGCAAGCGCCGCCGGCCTGGGGATTCCTGTGGCCTTTGGTCTGCCGGCCGGGCACGGGGAATTGAATCTGCCGCTTATCGAAGGTGCCCAGACCACCCTGACCGTAACAAGCCGCGGTGCATCACTGGCACAATAAACCAAAAGCTCCCGATATCTCATCGGAAGCCTTGATCAATTCTAACCTTGAAAAATTTTTAACCTATGAAAAAACTATTTGGTTAAATTATTTTCAAGTTGCGTGCCAAACTTTACACTATTCGGCAATTTTTATTGTTATTATTCTGATATCCTGAACAGGCAAATCTCTTGGGCCTGTTTCAACGCCTGCAATTTTATCTATAATATCCAGTCCCTTGATGGTTTCTCCGTACACAGTATATTCCCCGTCGAGTGCTGCACAGGCCTGTTCGTTCTGAACAAGATAGAACTGCGAGCCGCTTGAGGCCTTCATAGGATTGGCCGCATCACCACGGCGTGCGGCAGCAAGCGCACCCTTCTTGTGGCGGTATTCAGGGACGAACTCCGCAGGTACTGTGTATGCAGGGCCGCCTGTTCCGAACTTGTCCTTGTTCGCCGGGGTCTTGGTAAGAGGATCGCCCGCCTGGATCATGAATCCGTTAATCACGCGGTGGAACAGAAGTCCGTCGTAGAAACCGCTGAATGCAAGTTTCGCGAAGTTGTCGCGGTGCTGAGGGGTCTGCGAATACAGTTTCACCGTGATGGTGCCCATAGAGGTAATGATGTCGAACACCGGCTCTTCCGGGAGCTGGGCGACCTTTTCCATAGCGGTCTGCTCAAGGACGGCTGCAAGGGAATCCGCCTCGGCCTGAGCGATGGCAGCCGCCTCGGCGGCTTTCTTTTCATTGTTGTTGCCGCAGCCGGTCATCGTGAATACCAGGGCCGCGCAGCAGAGTGTGAGTGTGAGAATCTTTTTCATCTTATCTATTGCGTTTGATTTCTTTCCATACGAGATATGCATACAGCAACAGCTGCAAGGTGTCGATTGCCAGCCTCAGCCATACAGGAAGGATCTTCAGGCAGAAGAGGTCGACTGTGAACATTGCGGCGGCGAGGCCGAAGAAGAGGAAGATCGTCCTGATGTCATATCCTATAGGATACTTCCTCTGGCCGATGAAATAGCTAAGCAGCATCGCCGTGCCGTATCCGGCGAAGCCGCCCCAGGCACAGGCCCAATATCCGATTTTCGGCACGAAAATCACGTTGACCGCAATCATCACAGCCGCGCCGATGGCGCTCATTATCGCACCCCAGTATGTCTGGTCGCTGAGCTTGTACCAGAATGACAGGTTGAAGTATATGCCCATAAATATCTCCGCCATCATCACGATGGGAATCACCCCAAGTCCTTCCCAATAAGTATCCCTGATTATATACTTCAACAGCGGAAGATAGAACATCACAGCAAGGAATGCCAGAAGGGAGAATATGATGAAATACTTCATCCCTGAGACCAGCGTCTCCTCATTGTTCCTATCCTTGACTCCGCTGAACACAATGGGTTCATATGCATACCTGAATGCCTGCGTGAGCATTGCCATAATCATTGCGATCTTCGCGCACGCCCCGTATATCCCAAGCTGCACAAGCCCCTCCCTGCCGGGCACAATGAACTTGAAGAGTATCTTGTCGGCAACCTGGTTCAATATGCCCACGAGACTGAGAAGAAGGAGCGGCCAGGTATATGCAAGCATCTTCCGGCAAAGCTTCCCGTCGAACTTGAAGCCCAGGCCCTTCAACTCGGGGATGAATCCGAATGTGACGCCCGCTGTGCATATCAGGTTGATGAAGAAGATATAGCCGACGCCGTAGTCAAGGTTCACGAACGATGACTCCAGCCCCGGGAATCTGCCGAACATCTTCGGCATCACGAGAAATACGAAGAGATTCAGGAATATGCTGGCAAAGATGAAGGACAACTTCAGGGTGACGAATTTCACCGCCTTCTTCTGATACCTCAGACGTACGAACATAATGGCCTGGAAAGCATCCAGGGCAGTGATGATGGCAAAGCATCCTATGTATTCGGGATGAGTGGAATACCCCATGGCCGCAGCAATGGGCTTGAGGAACAGGAACACTACAGCAAGGAAGCCGACACCCACTCCTCCGACCATCTTCAGGGCCGTCCCGTAGACCGTGTCGGGATCGTCCTCCGCCTTCCCCGCAAAGCGGAAAAAGGTTGTCTCCATTCCGAAGGTCAGAAGCGCAAGAAGCAACGCAGTCCAGGCATATAGATTCGACACAATGCCATACCCGCCACTCTCCACAGGTATCATATAAGTGTAGAGAATGACCAGCAGGTAGTTCAGGAACCTGCCAACAATACTGCTCAGACCGTATATCGCGGTATCCTTTGCAAGCGATTTCAGATTCATATTTACAACCCTCAGATCAGCAGAGTGGTTCACAGCACTGGGGTTTGTAAAGCAAATTTAATATTTTTATCTCATTTTCAATGAGCCATCCAATATACCTGGTCCTGATATAGAGTTCCTGAATCACCTCACGGGTCCTGGAGGAAACAGCCTACCACATCTGCGGCGTGCTACACTAAAGGCCTCAAACGTAGCAAAATGCGGGCAACTCACATCGCGGATTACCAAATACTCGGTCGGGATAAACACCTTGTTGGATGCGGAACGCAACGGGCGAAGGCTGTCGCATCCATCTACGAAAAAGAGGATGGCCACCGGTCATCCTCTTATTATATCTGCGTAATTAATTAGTCGCAGAGAGTGAAGCGCTTGAAGCAAAGAACCTTTGCGTCTTTGTCTTCGGCGGCCATAGCCTGCTTTACAGAGATCTTGTCGTCTGACATCTGGTATTCCTGCTCCTCGAGAGTCTGCTCCTTGAGGAACTTCTGAACACGGCCGTTGGCGATGTTTTCTACCATCTGCATATTGAGGGAAGCGAGCTTCTCCTCACCGACGGTCTTGATGATCTGACGTGCCTGCTCAGCCTGCTCAGGAGTGAGCCAGCCCTTTGCGGTGTTGGACTCGATGTGAGCCTCTGAGTCAACGTGTGCAGGGTTGATGCCGGCCTTCTTGAGAGCGGCGTCGATGCCCTTCTGTACAAGCTCTTCCTTGGTCTTCTGGATAGCCACATTCTTCTCTTCCTCGAGAACTGCTGCAGGGCAGTCAGCTGCGCCGATTGATACAGGGTTCATAGAAGCGACCTGCATTACGACGCCCTTTGCGAGGGACTCGGAAACCGGTTTGTTGAAACCGACGATGGCACCAAGCTTACCATTGATCTTATGGATATACTCGGCGATGAATGGAGCCTCGATGATAGCGTAGCCTACGAGAACGTGCTTCTCTCCGGTCTTTCCGGTCTGAGCCTCTACTGCCTCGGCTACGGTGTAGCCGTCAGCCATCTTGCAAGCCTTGAGGCCTTCGATGTCAGCCGGGCAGTTTGCGATAGCCACGTCAGCGATAGCGTCTGCGAGGTTCTGGAAGTCTGCGTTGCGTGAAACGAAGTCAGTTTCGCAACCGAGGCATACGAGGATACCCTTGTTGCCGGCGATGCGGGCCTTGACTGCACCTTCGGTGGTCTCACGGTCAGCGCGCTTTGCAGCGACGAGCTTTCCCTTCTCACGGATGATGCCCATAGCCTTGTCAAAATCGCCGTTAGCTTCTTCGAGAGCCTTCTTGCAATCCATCATACCTGCAGAAGTCATCTTACGAAGCTTCATTACGTCTTGTGCTGAAATTGCCATAATATGAATCTTGTATTAAATGGAACTTACTCGGCCTTCTCCTCAGCCTCTGCATCGACTGGCTTTGCACCCTTGCGAGCGCGAAGCTTGCGAGCTGGAGCAGCTTCCTCTGAACCCTCTTCCGGAGCTTCCTTGTCCTTCTCGAGCTTGCGCTCTTCGAGACCTTCACTGATAGCTGCGCAGAGAATGTTAAGGATGCACTCGATTGACTTGGTAGCGTCGTCATTAGCCGGAATCACATAATCAATAGGGGTAGGATCGCAACAAGTATCAACCATTGCGAATACCGGGATATTAAGACGATTGGCTTCCTTGACAGCGTTGGCTTCCTTCTGGACGTCGATCACGAAAAGTGCTGACGGAAGGCGGCTCATGTCGCGGATTGAACCAAGGTTCTTCTCGAGCTTTGCTCTCTGACGGTCAACCTGGAGGCGCTCACGCTTTGCGAGCTTGTCGAAAGTACCGTCCTCTTTCATCTTGTCGATGGTGGCCATTTTCTTGATGGCCTTACGGATTGTTGGGAAGTTTGTAAGCATACCACCGGCCCAACGCTCGGTGATTGAAGGCATATTGACTGCGGTTGCTTTATCCTTGACAATATCCTTTGCCTGCTTCTTGGTAGCGACGAAGAGTATCTTGCGGCCGCTTTTTGCGAGCTGCTTCATCTCCTCGGCTGCCTCATCTATCTTGCCGATAGTCTTGTGCAGGTCGATAACGTGGATTCCGTTCTTCTGGTCGAAGATGTATGGAGCCATCTTAGGGTTCCACTTTCTTGCCAAGTGACCGAAATGAACACCTGCATCAAGCAATTCTTGGAAATTTGTGCGTGACATAATTGTCTTTTTGTTTTTGTTTTTTGTAAACTGTCCCCTTTCGCGGGGTCTCTTTTCTTCAAGGCGGAGTAGCGGCCTGGCCGGTCTCCAACCTTTTCCGCAGCGTGGCAGCCATCACCAGGATGGTTTAAAACCACAACTGTGCCGTAAACAATTGGTAACTAACGTTTACTGAACTGGAAGCGACGACGTGCACCAGGCTGGCCCGGCTTCTTACGCTCAACCTCGCGTGCATCGCGGGTGAGGAAGCCAGCTGCCTTGAGTGCTGAACGATACGCTTCTTTGTCAACCTCACTGAGAGCGCGGGCGATGCCAAGGCGGATGGCCTCTGCCTGACCCTTAACGCCACCGCCAACGACGGTAACCTTAACGTCAAACTGACCAGCTGCACCAGCAACTTCCAATGGCTGGTTTACGATGTAACGGAGTGACTCGAGAGCGAAGTAGGTCTCGAGAGGACGGTCGTTGATCGTGATGTTGCCATTGCCGGCGGTGAGATAAACGCGAGCCACAGCTGCTTTACGTCTTCCAAGGGCGTGTGTCTGTTCCATTTGCTCTGTTTAAATTTCGTCCAACTTAATCTGTTTAGGGTTCTGTGCCTGGTGCGGATGCTCAGGACCTGCATATACGAACAGGTTGCCGAGAAGGTCGTCACCAAGACGGGTCTTAGGGAGCATACCCTTGACTGCTCTCCTGACAAGCTCTGCAGGCTGCTTTGCGAGAATCTCCTTAGGAGTCGTGAAACGCTGGCCACCCGGATATCCGGTGTAGCGAGTGTACACGCGGTCGGTCATCTTCTTGCCACCGAGAGCAACTTTCTCTGCATTGACTACGATGACGTTGTCACCACAGTCGACGTGAGGAGTGAAGCCCGGCTTGTTCTTGCCACGAAGTACAAGAGCAACGCGAGAAGCGAGACGACCAAGTGCGAGATCTGTCGCATCAATGACTACCCACCTCTTGTCCACTGTTGCTTTGTTAAGCGATACAGTTTTGTAGCTTTGTGTGTCCACTGTCTTGATCTTTAATTAGTTAATAAAAATTGCGATCCCTACACAAAATAGGGGTCGCAAAGGTAGAAATTTATTCTGAAAAATCAAAAAGAATCGTTCAGCGGCTCGATTATGCAACAAAGTTTGCCTGGAAGAAAGCATTAAAGGCAACCAGGACGAACATAAGGCAAATGAGTGTCGAGAAGATGACTCCTATGACCTTGATCCTCTTGAACCAGGTCTGGCCATCCCAGCCCACTGTCTGGAACATGCTCCAGAAACCGTGGTTGAGGTGGAACCACAAGGCGAGGAACCAGATGACATAGAGGGCGAGGCACCACCAATGTCCGAAATAATTGGTGAGAAGGATATAAGGGTTGTCCTCGTAATTCCCGATACCGAACATTTCAGGAAGCTGCATATGTGCCCAGAACTGGGTGAGGTGGAATACGATGAAACCGATGATCACGAGACCGAGTACAAACATATTGCTTGCAGACCAGGAATCAACGGCGGCCTTGCTTGACACCTCATAACGCTTGACACCGCCACGGGAAACAAGATTCCTGACAGTAAGCCATATACCATATAAGACATGGATAGCGAAACCGAGGGCAAGGACCGGAACCATGATGCTGATTACCGGAGTCGACATAAAATCGCATCCGAGTTTGAAGAGGCCGTCTCCTGCTGAGAAGAGTTTGTCATCAAGAGCGACTGCGCCGAACTTTCCTGTGAAGGAATCGATTACTGAGAAGAAGTTGATGGTGGCATGGAGGAGGAGGAACAAAATGAGGAACGCACCTGAAATTGCCTGTACGAACTTCTTTCCGATGGATGAATTGAATATGAACATTTAATCGAGATTTAATTCAAATTGATTTGCAAATATAGTCCGAATCTTGCAAGTTTCATAATTTTCAAATACTTTTGTTTTCCACAACAACATAATCCAATAATGTCCAGACGCGTTTTACTTAAACTGAGCGGAGAGAGCCTCGGAGGCCCCGAAGGAAAAGGCATCGACGAAAAGAGCCTTGCAAGATATGCTGCCGAAATCGTCGGGGCGGTCAAAGCCGGCCACCAGGTAGCGATCGTAAACGGAGGCGGCAACATTTTCCGAGGTTTGCAGGGCCTGGGGAAAGGTTTTGACCGCATCAACGGTGACCGCATGGGTATGCTTGCTACGATCATCAACTCCATAGGTCTCGCCTGCGCCATACGTTCTCTTGGAATAGAAGCGGAAGTTTTCACCGCCACCCCGATGGAGCCGATTGCACATTATTACAGGAGGGAAGATGCGGTCGCAGTCCTCGAACGCGGAGGCGTCGCCCTCATTTCCGGAGGCACCGGCAACCCGTTCTTCACCACCGACTCCGGTGCTGCCCTCCGCGCACTTGAAATCGGTGCCGACGCCCTTTTGAAGGGCACCAAGGTCGATGGCGTCTACACCGCAGACCCTAAGAAGGACCCGAACGCCACAAGATACACCGAGCTGACCTTCACCAAGGCGCTCGCAGACCACCTGAAGGTTATGGACGCCACCGCCTTCGCTCTCTGCGAGCAGGGCCCCATCCCTATCGTAGTCTTCGACGTGGAGCAGGACGGCAACCTCGCCAGGCTCCTCAAGGGGGACGACATCGGCACTACAGTTCACGCTTAATAATGAATTAATCACATAGGACAATGTTAACAGACAGAGCAAAGGAAATCGTCAACAGTACGGAATCCAAAATGAAAGGCGCACTTGTCTTCCTCGAGGAGGATCTCAAGACATATCGCGTAGGCAAGGCCAACCCTGCAGTTTTCAACCCTGTTGTAGTTGACTACTACGGCACCCCGACCCCTATCGCACAGGTCGCTTCCATCTCAGCGCCGGATGCCAAGACCCTTGCTATCCAGCCTTGGGAGAAGAACCTCATCCCGAAGATTGAAAAGGCCATTATGGATGCCAACATCGGTCTCACCCCGCAGAACAACGGCGAAATCATCCGCTGCACCGTTCCCGCCCTCACAGAGGAGCGCCGCAAGGAACTCATCAAAAAGGCCAAGGGAGCAGGCGAGCAGACCAAGATAGTCATCCGCAACGCCCGTCGTGACGGTGTCGAACTTCTGAAGAAAGCCCAGAAGAACGAAGGTCTTTCCGAAGACACGGAGAAAGAGGCCGAGGCTGAAATCCAGAAACTCACCGACAAGTTCGTAAAGAACACCGATGACGTGGTCTCAGCAAAGGAAAAAGAAATTATGACAGTTTAATCCCCTCCAGGAAACCGGCAAAAGCCGCATTTTCTCCCGGAGTCAGGAAACCGGTCCTGATAGGCACGCAGAACACGCGTGCCTTTATTGTATCCGGCATCCGGTTCACCGTAAGGAGCCTTTGCGCATCCTTTTCGGTTGTGCCTATGGCGGCAGTCGGCTCAACCTTGATGGCATCCATCCAGTCTCCGATGTCGGAACGTCCGAAGTAGTGGTGGTCAGGGTAGTTGAAACGGCGCAGTATCCTATATGTATCGCTGAGATAGTTACGGAATGCCTCATCCCTGGCGATGGCGGTCACAAGCACGAGCTTCTTCGAATAGAAATAGCGTGAATCGCCGGTCTCGAACACCATCTTCTTGTCGCAATAGTCAAGCGTAGTGAAAAGAACGGTACGGCTGCCGGAAGCGGTAACCCCGGTGCAGTTTTCGGGAGAATAGTCATCCACTCCGAGCAAGGCGCAAAACTTGACCTTCTCCCATCCGTCAAGCTCGGCCGGACATTTGGTAACCAATATGATATCGGCCTCACTTATGCGCGACGGAAGGTCACGAAGCCGTCCGAAAGGCAGCAGTTTGTCTTCAAAGACCGGATGGTTGTAATCGACAAGAACCACATTTTCAGTCGCTTTCAGCCTGCGGTACTGGAAGGCGTCGTCGAGGATGATCAGATCGGCCGGTTCAAAGGAACGGCCCTCCGGATGACAGAGAATACGGCAGCCCTCCACACGGTCCTTGCACACGGCAACAGTGACGGCAGGGAACTTCTTCTTTATCTGAAGCGGCTCATCGCCGAAAAGAACCGCACTGCCATCGGGGGTTACCTCCTGAAAGCCTTTGCTCTTGCGCCTGTACCCGCGGGACAGTACAGCGATATGCTTCCCGCTCCACCGTGGAGACTCCGCCAGCATACGGAGAATCATCTCAACGTGAGGGGTCTTGCCGGTGCCTCCAACGGTTATGTTTCCAACACAGATTGTAGGGACTTCGGCGGAAAACATTTTTGTTATCCCCTTGTCATAAAGCCGGTGGCGTATCTTCAGAATCAGTCTGTACAGCATATCTTTCGCAAATATAGTCAAGAATGGCATAGAGCTCTGCCACATCAAGTGTGGTCACCATCTTCATCCTGGTTTCCTTGAAATCAGGAAGGCCCTTGAAATAGCAGCTCAGATGCCGGCGCATCTCATACACCCCGCGGGGTTCACCTTTCAGCGCAAGCGAGAGTTCAAGCTGGCGTCTGGCCAGAGCGACCTTCTCCTCAACCGACATCGGCGGCATAGCTTCGCCATACTTGAGATAATGGTTAATCTCCTTGAATATCCACGGATGCCCGAAAGTGGCGCGGCCTATCATTATGGCGTCGACTCCGTAACGGTCAAACGCCTCCCTGGCGGACGGCCCGTCGGTGATGTCCCCGTTTCCGATTATGGGAATATGCATCCGCGGATTGTTCTTGACCTCTCCTATCAGAGTCCAGTCCGCCTTTCCCTTGTACATCTGGCAACGGGTGCGGCCGTGTATTGTCAAGGCCTGGATACCGACGTCCTGCAGTCGTTCGGCAAGTTCCACGATGATCTTGGAACTGCCGTCCCAGCCGAGGCGGGTCTTGACGGTAACCGGTTTGCCTACGGCCTCCACTACCGCCTTGGTGATGGCGACCATTTTGTCGGGCTCGCGCATCATACCGGAGCCTGCGCCGCGCCCCGCTATTTTTGTGACAGGGCAACCGAAATTGATGTCGATGACATCCGCACCGTGGCCACCGGCAATCTCGGCGGCACGGTCAGCCATTCTGGCCGCTTCCACCATAGATTCAGGGATGTGGCCGTATATCTGGATGCCGACAGGAGACTCCTCTTCGCCGGTCTTCATTTTGGCTATCGCCTTTGCGGCATCGCGTATGAGCCCGTCGGAGGGGATAAATTCGGTATAGACCATCGCTGCGCCCTGCTCACGGCACAGTATGCGGAAGGACGCGTCCGTGACGTCTTCCATCGGAGCCAGCAGAATCGGCTTCTCACCAAGGTCCAGGTTCCCGATTTTCATACCGCAAAAATACCTATATTTGTGAAATATGGGAACAATTTATCAGCAAAGAATTGCAGCTCTGCGCGAGCTTATGCTCTCGAAGAGCTGGGACGCGGTGGTCATAACGGGCTCTGACCCGCATTGCAGCGAATATCCGGCAGAACGCTGGAAACAGGTTCAGTGGCTCACCGGCTTCACCGGAGAGGCCGGCGACGTGGTTGTGACCCTCGACCATTCAGGTCTCTGGACCGACACCAGATATTTCATCCAGGCCAACAGGCAACTGGCCGGAACGGGCGTGGAACTCCACAAGACCCGTGTTCCCGAGCAGGTTCTGATTCCTGAATGGCTGGCAGGGCGTTTTGACGACGACAGCATCATCGCCGTTGATGGTCTTTGCGTCAGCGCTGAATACACCGGCAGCCTTCCGGGCAGTATCATCAGCGTGCCGAACCTGCTTGATTCCCTCTGGGACGGGCGTCCCGGCATTCCGCAGACTCCGGTGTTCACCGCTGAATCCGGCGAAAACCGCAACGACAAGATTAGTTTCCTGCGCGGCTGGCTGAACGGACAGGGCGGCGACGCAATGCTTCTGTCTTCTCTTGACGAAATAGCCTGGACCCTCAACGTCCGTGCTTCCGACATAGAATTCAACCCCTTGGTCATCAGTTATCTTCTGATTTCGGAAGAATCGGTGGAATGGTTTGTCCTAAAAGAGCCGGTAGAGGATCCAGAGACGGAGCAGACATTTGCAGAACTGCGCGAAGAGGGCATATTACTGCGTCAATATGCCGACGTAGAACTGGTGCTGAGCCAGAACGAAGGCACGATAGTGCTGGATTCCAATTCGATAAACCATCATCTCTGGAATGTCTGCGGCGGCGACGTAAAACTCGTCCCGAGCCCCGTCCAGCTTTGCAAGGCCGCAAAGAACCAGAGGGAGATAGAGGGTATGAGGGAAGCCCATCTGCAGGATGGCCTCGCGATGGAAAAATTCCTGTACTGGCTTGAAAATACGGTTTCCGACGGGGTCGAAATAAGCGAATGGGATGCAGCGGTCAAGCTCGGGCAATACCGCGCCGCCATCCCGGGATACCGCGGTGACAGTTTCGAAACGATCTCCGCCTATGGCCCCGGTGCAGCGCTGCCTCATTACATCACCCCACACGAAAACGCCCCGGTCATCGAGTCTCACGGACTTTATCTGTGTGATTCCGGCGGACAGTATGACTACGGAACCACCGACATCACCCGCACCGTTCCGATGGGCGAATGCACCGAACTGGAAAAAGAGGACTACACGCTTGTGCTGAAGGGACATATCGCGCTTGCAATGGCCGTCTTTCCCGCCGGGACACCCGGATGCAGGCTGGATGCACTTGCCCGCGAACCCCTCTGGCGTGCCCACAGGAACTTCGGCCACGGCACCGGTCACGGGATAGGCTGGTTTCTGAGCGTCCACGAAGGTCCCCAGAGCATACGCCAGGACCTCAACCCTACACCGTTGGTTCCCGGTATGATCACGTCAGACGAGCCGGGCATATACCGCGAAGGTCTGTTTGGCATACGCCACGAGAATCTTGTACTTTGCACGGAAGACGGCAGCGACGAGTTCGGCCAATGGCTCAAGTTCGAGACACTGACCCTCTGCCATTTCGACACCTCGGCAGTCATTCCGGAATTGCTGACGGAAGAAGAGATCGGATGGCTGAACGCATACAACGAAAGAGTTTACAGGACCCTCTCGCCTTATCTTCCGGAAGAAATCTCCTTCTGGCTGCGCTCCAAGACGGAAGCAATCTAGACAATGTCGGCGATTATGGAGTCGGCGATGAACCAGTCCGACTCGGGGATCACCCGGCCACCGGTCCCCTTGTCGGTGCGCAGGCCGAGCATCAGTTCCTCTTCGTGTATCTCCTCTGCCGACAAGGTCTCCGATTCAGAGGTCCAGCCGGAAAGCTTCTGCGAATTCCAACTCCTCACCTGCACAGCCCCGTCTATCCTGAGGGAATGAGCACCGGGACCCAGACCCACATACGGATGTCTGGACCAGTAGGCGGAATTGTGCTTTGCCTCAAAACCCGGCTTCGCCCAGTTGGATATTTCATAATGATGGTATCCGGCCTCACGAAGGACGCTGCAGATAAGTTCGTACTGACTGCGGCACAGCTCGTCCCCAGCTTCCTCATACCTGCCGTCGGCCACCATTCCCGCAAGAGCGCTGCCTTCCTCTATCGAAAGCTGGTATGCCGAGATATGCTCCGGGCCAATACCAAGAATGCCTTCAAGCGTAGCCGCCAGAGACGCGTCAGAAAGATGCGATATGCCGAAGATAATGTCCAGACTGACATTCTTCACGCCTCCGGCCCTGAGCAGTCTGAAAGCCTCGACAGCCTGCGCCGCGGAATGGCGGCGGTTCATCCAGTGCAGCATTCCGTCGTCAAGCGACTGCACCCCCATACTTACACGGTTGACACCCATCGACTTCAGCCCGTCGACATATTCCGGGCCTGCCGATACTATGTCTTCAGGGTTCACCTCGATTGTGAATTCCTCGAACGGTGCTCCTCCGAGATGGTCAACAATCTTTCGCAACAACGCCAAAGGCAGCACCGATGGGGTGCCGCCTCCTGCGTAAAGCGTATTCAATGAACGCGTATTTTCTATCTCCGGACGGCGTGCGTCGATCTCACGGCACAGTTCGTCGGCATACAGTTTCATCATCCCGGTCTCACGGCCCTTGCACGCTATTTCCGAATAGAAGTCGCAGTAGGTGCAGAAACTCTTGCAGAACGGGACGTGGAGGTAAACCATTACCTGAGATACAGGTCTGCTACGCCGAGCTGGCTCTTGTCGGTGTATGCGACGACATTGTATACACCCTTGGTCGGAGCCGGGATGTTGTTGACGTAGATTCCGAGATCAACCTCGGCGCCCTGATAGTCAACTTCGCGTGCAGCAGTGGCGACAAGCTCTTCTCCGGCACAGGTGAATGCGACATCCTGTCCGGTAGAGACGAGGTTTCCGGCAGGGTCGAAAACCCTTACGTAAACACGTACCGGTCCGCGTTCGGCCAGTTCATTCTCAACAAGACTGAGACTGACAAGGAAACGGACCGCACGTGCACTGCGGTCGGTGACTCTGTCGGCATTGTTGTACGCCTCCATCTTGATACCGCGGGCCTTGAGGACTGCGCCTGCCGAAACGCGGCTGGCGAGGGTCTCAACCTCCTTTGTGAGAACTTCGTTGATCTGCTTGTGCTCTTCAGCCTCCTGACGAGCTTCAGCAGCCTCCTGCGCAAGACGGTGGTTCAGCGTGTTGAGAGAGTCAATCTGCTGGATATAGCTGCGCATAATGGAGCGGAGGGTTCCGAGTTCCTTTTCATACTGACGGATCTTGGCACGGTCGGTAGCCTCGGTGCGCTTCACCCGATCCACGAGCTGAGCGATTTCGGCTCGTGATGAATCAAGCTGGGCATTGATGCTATCGTAATTGGATGACAGGTTTTCGTAGTCGTTCTGGAGAGCCTGGATCTGCTCTGTGAGCTCTATCTTCTCCGTGTTGAGATCATTTACAAGTTTGTTCTTAGAGGACAGAACCAAGAAGAGTGCCGCCGCCAGGGCCACAGCCAGTACAGCAAGCACGACGAGGAAAACCTTGGAAAGGGCGTTGCCGCCATTGTTCTTCTTTTCCTCTTCCTTTCTCTCGAGCTTTACGAGAGGATCTTCATTGAGATAATTTTCCATATCAGAATCTATTTATTCAATCAAAGGGCAAAAATAATAAAAAATGCCGTATTTTTGTGTTTATGAAATATTTAGTTCGTTCCATCAAATATTTTGTCTACCTGTTGGTCATTCTTGCGCTGGTGATTTTTGCGCTGGTGACCTTCAAGGTCGTTGACGGAGACATCTCCACAATGTTTGTCAACGGTTATGATTCATTATGGCAGATCGCCTGCATCGCTCTTGTGTTCTCCCTCTGCTACCCGAGGTTCGGCTTCACCACCCGCAGAGCATATATAATAGGTGCCACGGATGAAATATCACCCGCCGTAAAGTCTGTGATGGAAGATCGCGGATATGAACTTGAGACCGCTGAAGGCGAAGATATGACATTCCGCAAACGCTCGCCCGCAGCCCGAATGCTCAAGATGTGGGAAGACCGCGTGACATTCACGCGCACTGCCACCGGTTATGATGTCGAGGGGCTTACGAGGGAGCTCGCCAGGCTTGTTTCCGCAATCGAAGGGCGTTTCGACAGCATAGGATAATCACTTTAGGATATGATTCGCCGCGGCGCAGAGGGCATCGTAGAATTCGGTGCCGAACGCAGTCGTGAGCGGTCCCTTCAGGAATTGATAGACACGTACCCCTTCGCGCTCACCCTTCTCGAACGCCGGTTTGCAGATATCCCAGTGGTGAACGTTCAGCGCCCGGCCACCACCTGTGAGCTTTGTCACGCGTATCGGATACAGACTGCAGGAGACCGGTTTCACCCGCCCGGTTTTCTCAATTGCACACAGGCATTCGCCTGACGGGCCGAAATGGCAGAAAGCGCATTCGCACGAACCGTCAACCAGCGGAGTGACGATATCACCCTCACGGTCTATCTCAAAGAAGCCCTTTGCCTTGACGGCGTCACGGCCTTTCGGGGTCATTTCTCCGCAGAAAGCGGGATAGTCCCTTTCCAAACCCTCCAGTTCACGCTCCTCCAGCGGGGCACCGCTGTCCCCCACGATACAGCAGGCACCGCGGCAGGTTTCGTAATCACAGCAGAACCAGTTGTCTATCACATCCTCCGAAACGAGGATGTCACCTATCTGGATTATTGTTCCGAAATCTCTTTTGCTCATTGGATTATGTATTCTGTCCAGGAACCCGAAGCGAGCGTCTTCAGAACCGCTGCAACGCTTTCGGCGGTCACCGCCCCGACTGCAGACCTTGCGGAGCTCACAAGATCCTTGCTTTCAGAATATCTTACTGCAATTCCGGAAGTCAGGGACTCGGAGGTTTTCAGTTCAGATTCCACATTTGCCTGCAGCCTCGACTTATATGCCCGCAGCTGCTCTTCTCCGATTTCGATCGATGCCATACCCGACATCACTCGGCGCAACCGGGCCAAAACCTCCATCTGTCCGGCGGGATATATGCCATACGGCAATCCGTCCCCGCTGCAAGGGTGACATTGAACATATAGCCTCAGCATCTCCCTTGGAAATGTCTCTTCAACACCCTCGACGGAAACGCTTGCGCCAAGAGGCAGCATCGCCGGCACGAGACTCGCCCGAAGGAAATCACAGGCGACCCGGAACGACATATATGTCGCCAGATTGAACGGCACCAGGGCGGCAACCTCCATATAGGTACCCGTCTCTGCTCCGCCCACGGTTCCGACCGATGAACTCCTGATCGCGGTCGTCTTTCCCGCAATCATCTGGAAATCGACATTAGGCCGCGGCGAAGTGGTTTTCTGAACCGGGAAATCACCCAATACTTTCGGAAGTTCCTTTTTCTGGACCTCGGGGTCGATGTCTCCGATAAAGGTCAGTATGCCATCATCAAATTTTGAGAACTGGCGGGAGAAATACTGTTCGGCCCTGACCGGAAGGTCATCATCAAGATTCGAAGCCGACCGCAAGGGCGTAAAAGGATAATTCGGGCTCAGCGCACTGTCCAGCATCGCCTTCACATTGCGTGGAGAAAGCGCGAGCATATCCTCGCGCAAGCGCTCGCAAGCACGGAAATACTCATATTCCCCGCCGTTTGCCTCCCTTTTCCGGGCAATTGTGAGCAAGGCGCTGAGGACATCCTGCACCTTTGCTGAAGGGGCCTCGCCGGAAATGACCATACGCGTGGGCGTGACTTCCGACTTCATCGTGATTCCTTCGGCAAGAAGCGCATTCCTGAAATCCGCACCACGGACTCCACCGATATCGCAGATATCCAGCATATCTCCGATAAAAGCATTTTCGCCGGGCCTGATTCCCTTGATTGAAGCATAGCCACCGTTGAGCATCAGCGAATAGTGCACCTTGCCGCTGGCAGGGCCTTGCTTGACAACCACCTTCAAGCCATTGGCAAACGTCAGGAGGCTGCCGCCGGAGAGAGGTTCGACTGATTCGGAGCGCAGCTTCACCCTCGCAGCCGGCACGCTGAACCGCGGCATCGGCTCTTCTTTCAGCGTTTCCGCGGAGGATCGGGCCCAGCCGACGGCAAACGAACTGACGGGAACTCCCTGGTAGCACTTCACTCCCGGCACCTGGCAGCGGATTGCCAGATTCCTGGTGGAATCGATAAGGGCGCGTGCAAAACCGTTGAAGAGTTCAAGTTCACGTTCGTCATCAAGAGAGCGACCGGCGTTGAAGTTGTCGATTGTCTCAGTGGAAGCGAGGCTCGCGCCATATAGATAGGAAGAGATGCATCTGTCAATGTTGTCGGCGTTCTTCAAGCGGTCCGGAACTGCCGATGCCGGAGAAGAAGCTGTCTCACGGGCCCTGACAAATTCGGAAAGGGCTGCGCCTGTCTTGTCGAAACTGCCGAGAGTGCGGCCGACAAGCGCCAGGGACAAGTCGATTTTGTCGGCAGGGACGAATACTGACAGGGTATACCTTTCATTAAGGGAATCCTCAGAGCTGTCCTTGTACCGGAAGCGGACGTCCGCGAGGGGAATATCAGCCAGGCGGAACGCTTCACGGATGCGCCAGGACAGGATTTCGCCAAGTTCGACAGAATATTTTCTGGTGACAAGAGGCAGGACGGTAGAGATATTGTCCCTGCCGACACGTCGGGCGCTATAAATGAAGTCAAGGGCCGCAACGTTCTTCGAGCCGTTCATCAGGACCTTTGAACGGAGTTCGTCGCTGGCGGTCCACTCTTCTTCCGCAGACGGAGTATTGGAGTCCAGCTGGGGGACAATCATTGAGAAAAGTTCTACGCGTTCACGGATTTTCGGGACATCGACGTCACCGCTGATGAATATCGCCTGAGGCGAACGGGACTGCGCCATAATGTCGGAAAGAAGCAGAAGCGTCGAATCCTGGATATCCTTCCTGTAGACAGGGATCTCTGAAAAGCGGAGGACCATAGCACCGTCACGCTGGGATATCAATCCGCCACGGCCATAGCCGAAGGCGTTGTCTGCAAGGAATGCGTATGGTTTCCGGCCGGCGAAATGAGGCAGGTTGTCAAGTGCCCTGCGGAATTCCTCTACTGCCGGCACACCCTTGCGCACAAGGGCGAAATCCGCAAATCCCTTTGATGCCTGATCCTTGACAATATAGAACGAGACACCGTTCGGTAAGGACCCGACTGTAATTTCCGCCGCCTTGGGAAGGGACGGAAGTTCCTGAGATTGCATCTTAACAATGGGAATCAGACTCAGGATGACGCTCAGGTGGAACTTTATCGATGGCCTCATTGGTATATGTTTGATTCGTACAAAAGTAAGATAATTTTATTATCTTTGCTACCTGACTATATGGAAAACACTTCTGATATCATGAAAAAACTTATTGTTACAATCACAGTTATTGCTCTTTCAGCAGGTCTCGCCTTCGCTCAGGACCTCTCTGAAGTAACCGACCTTTTCAATAACGCCGCCTCCGCACTCAACGACGGCAGCAAGGCTGACGCTTTTGACCAGTTCAACAACGTCCTCAACCTCGCGACCGCGCTCGGTGAAGAAGGCAAGGACATCGTCGAGAAGTGCCAGGAACTCATCCCGCAGCTCGCCGTTTCACTTGGGAAGGACCTCGTCAAGGCCGCCGACTATGACGGTGCCGTGGCAAAACTCAAGGAAGCCGTCGAGATTGCAAAAAAGTTCAATGCCGAGGAAGCTCTTTCAGATGCGATGACCCTCATTCCTCAGGTCCTCAACCTCAAGGGTGCCGACCTGATCAAGGATAAGAACTACGCAGCCGCGGCAGACGTATTCAAGGAAATCCTCGCAGCAGATCCTACCGACGGGAAGGCAGCCGTCCGCCTCGGCCAGGCTCTCAATGGAGCAGGCGACGCCGACGGTGCCCTTGAAGCATTCAAGACCGCAGCCGCCAACGGCCAGGAAGCCACCGCCAACAAGCAGATTGCAAACATCTTCGTGAAGAAGGCTTCTTCCGCACTCAAGGCCAAGAACTATCAGGGCGCGCTCGATGCAGCTGCTGAAAGCCTCGACTACAACCCTTCAGCCAACGCGTACAAGGTTGCAGGCACCGCTGCAATGAACCTCAAGAAGAATGCAGATGCCATCAAGTATCTCAGCAAATATCTTGAAGTTTCCCCTTCAGCAGCAGACGCAGCTCAGATCAAGGCTGCAATCGAAGCTCTCAAGAAATAATGCAATACCTTGAGCTCCTAGCTCCAGCTAGAAATAAGGAGATCGGCATCGTGGCAATTGACTGCGGTGCCGATGCCGTATATATCGCGGGACCGGATTTCGGAGCGCGCAAGGCCGCAGGCAACAGCGTTGAGGACATTGCGACCCTTTGCGCTTATGCCCACCGGTTCGGAGCCAGGATCTTCGTTACATTCAACACCCTTTTCCGGGATGACGAAGAGCAGGAAGTGCACCGCCAGATGCTTGATGCACAGGCGGCCGGCGCCGACGCCTTCATCATCCGCGACGAAAGGATCACGGGATGGGACGACATAACCATCCCCCTTCACGCATCCACCCAATGCTCGATACGCGATGTCAGTCGGGCGAACCGCTTTGCGTCCCTGGGCTGCGCCCGTGTGATTCTCGAACGGGAGCTGTCCCTCCCTCAGATCAGGGAAATATGCCGGTCCGTCAGCTGCGAAGTTGAATTCTTTGTCCACGGAGCCCTCTGCGTATGTTATAGCGGCGAATGCCGCCTTTCCGAATTCATCAACGGCCGCAGCGCAGATAGGGGCGAATGCATCCAGGCCTGCCGATCCCTCTATGACCTTGTTGACGGAAACGGAAAGGTTCTTGTCCACAACAAGGCTTTGCTTTCCCTCAAGGACTATAATCTGAAGTCACGTCTGGAAGAGCTCGCCGATGCCGGGGTCAGTTCATTCAAGATCGAGGGACGTCTCAAGAATGCATCCTACGTGAAGAACGTCGTCCGGGATTACGACATAGCCCTGAACGAGCTTGTGGCGCGCCATCCTGACCGTTATTGCAGAGCATCCTTCGGCAGGGTGAGCGGAGGTTTCATCCCTGATACCGAGAAGACCTTCAACCGCGGCTACACCCAGTTGTGGCTGAATGGCAAGCGCGGCAAATGGTCATCTATGGATGCGCCTAAGTCAATGGGCGAAGCCATAGGCACCGTCACCGGTCTGAAACGGACCGACAGCCGCACGATGCGGTTCTCCGTCATCCCATCGAAGAAAGGGCTTGAGCTCCACAATGGCGATGGCTTCAGCTTCTACACCGCAGATGGTGTGACAGGCTTCCGCGGAGACGTCTGCAGCGGCCTGAACGTCACTTGCAAGGATATCCCTGACTTGCGAGATGGCATGCATTTGTTCCGCAACATCAATTCCGCCTTTGAGAAAGCGCTGGAGACACAATCCTGCAGAAGGGAAATACGTGCGAGCCTCCACGTCAGGGTTCAGGACGGATTCGCTCTTGCCGTCACGGCGGTCACTGAGGACGGGAGAACGATCACGCGCAGATTCCCTCTTGCGGCAGAACACGCTGAGAACAAAGAGAGAGCCGTCGCGATGATTCGCGATCAGCTCTCAAAAAGAAGTGACATCTACAGTTTTACAATCGAACGTCTGGACATTGAGACAAAAGACGGCGGACTGCCGCTGCTCAGCGCCTCTGTCATAAACGGGATACGCAGGCAGATAGCGGAAGAAGTAAATGGGTTGGATATTTGTGCAATACGTCTCGCGACGGGGCACAGAGCAAGATTTATGTTGAAAGACTTCATTGAAAAAGAGATTTTGATGAGATCCAAATACTGCATCCGCTACGAACTTGAAATGTGTCCGGTTCATCAGGGTGCCGGGGCGACAGGCCCGCTGTTCATAGTCAACAATGGCAGGCGTTTCAAGCTGGGCTTTGACTGCAGGAACTGTGAGATGACCGTCACTTCAGACTAAAGGTCACAATTACATCTCCCAATCTGGCTTCCACCTCCTCGTCATTGAAGAAATTTGACGCAAGCTGGCCTCTCCAGACAATGTCATCCTTATCCTTGTACGGCAGGTTCAGGTCGAAACCATAAGACTTGGAATTGTATTTTACCGAAGCCGAGCATTTCCAATCCGTGGTAGTGCCTCCGTCATCCTCCGTTATCATCAAGGCAATCTTGTCGATCTGGGACGTGTAGTCGCTGACAAGCATACAGTCGAAGGGAATCGTCACACCGACATCCTTTCTTTTCACCACAATCATAAAATCGGTTATCGAAGGATAATACTTTTTCAGCTCTTCGTCGGTAGATGCCTTGAATCCGCTGGCGGATCCACATTTGTGAACTCAGACGCTCCGGCAAACCAGGAATCATAGTTTCGCAGCATAGTGAAATCCTTGAGCTTCAACTGCCTGACAGGTTCCTTGACGGAGCTCGCCTTCGTCTCCTGCGCATAGAAATCGAGCGGCATGAAGGCAGAATCCTCATTCTTGTTGATAACCCATACTGGACGCACCTTCGCCAGATTTTCGTCAACATAAACCGAATCCACGACCCTTGCTCCTGAATTGTCCAACAAGATTTCATAGCCGTAGTTCGATTCCGCACCGTAACCCGGGTCAAAGGTCACAATCGGCAGCGTACGTCCATCCCAATCCTCGCTGTAGGGCCAATATATCTGAGTCCCGGATTCCAGAAGGGAATTTATATAGGATTCGACGTCCGCCGCACCTGCCTTGGTGTCGGAATACTTCTGGGACAGGTGATCGACAAGCAAGTCCCTCAGGGGTGTCTGGTACGTTACGGCTTTTGTTCCGTCTGATTTGGCACCCACACCCCTTCCGGGCGAATTGATAAGATCAGACATCATATATTCCTCATCATAGCCATTTGCAGACGAGGCACATACGGCCTGATACACTTCGTTCATCTGATCCTGCCTGATGGGCAGCTCAGATATGGTTCTGGCCAGCTCGGACAATGACAGTTCGGTCACAGGCCCCGCAGGCGGCGCAGGAGTTTCATTTAAATACTCCGTACAAGCAACCGCCGTAAAACACAAAAACAGAAAAAAATCTTTTTCATACTCCTCAATTCAGTTGTTTCTGCAAAGGGAGTCATATTTATCAGTTTTCCCGACACACTAATCGTTTATCTGAAAAATCCGCAGCAGAGTGCCGCGGATACACTATTCTGATATCTTAAGAAATCTGTCCTTGCCGAAAAAATCTTTGATGATTGAAGTATTTTTGTATCCCGAGTCCCTGAAAATCCGCGCAGTCTGCGGTCCCAGCGATTCGTTCAGCTCCACGAAGCCGGCACCTCCGGGTTTCAGGAAACGCCTCATCCACCCGGACAGGGCCCTGTAGAAAACCAGCGGATCGTCATCAGGCACAAAAAGCGCAAGATGCGGTTCATAATCCAGGACATTCTTTCTCATAAGAGCCTTCTCCCTGTCCATCACATAAGGCGGGTTGGACACGATGACATCGAACAAACCTTCTTCGAAACCATCTCCGCACTGCAGGACATCGGCCTTGAGAAATCTTACATCACCTCCGAAGGACTGCCCTCTTGCCACCGACAGGGCGTCATCGGAAATGTCCACGCCGATCACCTCAGCATCAGGCACTTCCTCCGCTACAGTCCAGGCAATACAGCCCGAGCCTGTGCACAGATCAAGCACCCGTGCCCTGCATCCAAGTTCCAGACAATGGCACACTACCTCCTTGACAAGCTGCTCCGTCTCCGGGCGTGGCACAAGCACAGCCGGAGACACATTGAAACGAAGCCCGTAAAACTCGGCAAATCCGAGAACATATTGAACAGGTTCCCCTTCGGAAAGGCGACGTACGTCATCTTCAAGCCCGGGGAGGAATTCCAAAGGGACTTCCGTCTTCGGCTCCACGACGTGAGTATAGCTTCTGACTCCAAGTTTCTCCTCGCAGAGCATCAAAACCATACCCCTCGCCTCTGGCGAAGGGTATAGAGCCTCCAATGCCGCGGTGCTCCGACGTATGAAATCGGAAAGCAGCACTATGAATTTTCGATGATCGTCGTGAGGAAATCGGTAATGTCAAGACCTGCCGTCTTGACCATCTTGGGAATAAGAGAAGCACTGGTCATACCTGGAATGGTGTTCACCTCGAGGAAATAAAGGCCGTCCTCGCAGTAGATGAAGTCCATACGTACCACACCCTTGCAGCCAAGGTTGGAGTAAAGTTCACAGGTCGTCTTCTGGACAAGGTCACGGATTTCGTCAGGAACCTGTGCAGGACATATTTCCTGACTGTGGCCGTTGTACTTGGCATCATAGTCAAAGTATTCGTTTTCGGTTACAATCTCTATGATAGGGAGCGCCTTGGGACCCTTGCCGTCAAAATAGACACCGCAAGTAAGCTCACGCCCGCTTACACCCTGCTCGACAAGAACTGTAGGGCACTCTGCATATGCATATTTTATGGCCTCCGCCAGATCTTCCTTTTTGGTGACACGGGTGACGCCGAAGCTCGAGCCGCCCTGTGTAGGCTTTACGAATACGGGGAACTTGAGTTTCCTGCCTACATTCTCGACGAAGACGTTGACATCCTCGCCCTGGCGGATAAAGGCGTCTGGTGCACATTTGACGGCATCACGGCCCTTGATATAGCACTTGCAGGCAAATTTGTCAAACGCTATGGTGCTCACATAGAAGTCACAGGAGCTGTACGGCACGTGCAACATATCGAGGTAGCCCTGGAGCTGGCCATTTTCGCCCGGAATACCGTGCTGGACGATGTAAGCGAAGTCGAACTTGACCTTCTCTCCAAGAACGGCGACCGAAAAGTCCGATTTGTCGATTTCCGGACGTGCTTCTTCCGGAAAGGTGACTCTCATCGCATTCTGCTTCTTGCAGGCAACGAGGGACCACTTGCCAAAACGTGCGAAGATTTCATACACGTCGTACTGATTGTCATCTATGCGCGACGCGACGAACTCACCGCTACGGCAAGACACCTCCCATTCTGAAGAGTCACTGCCATAAATGACCGCAATTTTCTTGTATTTGCCCATATCAATTGAAGTAATAGTCTTCTTCGTTTTCCACTCCCGGGTAGTCACCGTCAACGTAATCGTCGCCGTAACCGCCAAGGAACAGCCCGTTATCATCGCAATTCATACCGAAAATTCCGTCGGCAGGAACCGCAAACGCCGCCTCTTCGCTGAACTCCACTGTCGGGTCTGCAAGGCATTTTTTCATCCAGATTCCCCATATAGGGAGAGCCATATTCGAGCCGCCGCCGAGTGCAAGCGAATTGAAATGGACCTGACGGTCTTCGCCGCCGACCCAGACACCCGCCGTAATGAACGGAGTGTAACCTATAAACCAACCGTCGGAGTTGTCGTTCGTGGTACCCGTCTTGCCGGCGATTTCTCCCTTGAGCTGGTAGACCGAACGCAGGCGCGAACCGGTACCGTTGTTCACGACACCCTTCATCATCTCCACCATCGTTGAAGCCAGACGAAAAGAAATAGCCTCACGTCGCTGGGTCGAGAACTCTGCAAGCACCCTGCCGTCGGCATCCTCGATACGTGAAACATACTGCGGATAGATGTATGTGCCTCCCGACGGGAATGTGTTATATGCCGATACCATATTATAAACCTCTACCTCGGCAGCACCCACGCATATCGAATACACGGGATCGACGTGGGAGGTGACACCCATCTGATGCATCATATTGACCATACCTTCGGGGCCGAGTTCCTTCATAAGGAAGGCTGAGATATTGTTCGAGCTGTGGGCGAGGCCCCACTTGAGTGTCACGATACGGCCTATGTCTTCCTTCTTGTCGGTACTTCTCGGAGTCCAGGTGGTTCCGTCGTACATAACAAAGGTCTGCGGAGCGCACACGGCCTGATCGCAAGGCGCAAGGCCTTCCTGCAGGGCAAAAGTATATAGGAAAGGCTTGACCGTCGAACCGACCTGGCGCTTGCCCTGACGGCAGTTGTCATATTTGAAATAGCGATAGTTCGGACCGCCGACATATGCCTTGACATAACCGGTGCCCGGCTCCATTGCAACAAAACCGGCACGGAGGATACCTTTATAATAACGGATGGAGTCGTCCGGAGTCATAAGGGTATCGATATAGCCCTGCTTGTTCCAGGAGAAGACCCGCATCTTTTCCGGCTTCGAGAACTGGGCCAGTATCTCCGCCTCACTCAAACCTGCCTTTTTCTTCATCCGGTAACGGTCGCTCCACTTGCGTGCCTGGTTCATAAGAAAATTCACCGTCTTCTGGTCAACGTCATTTGCAAATGGCTTGTTGCGTTTCCATTGAAGCTCATTGTTGAACGCCTTCTGTAGATTCTGGCCAAGATGTTCGGCAACCGCCTCCTCGGCGTACTGCTGCATCTTATAATTGATGGTGGTATAGATGCGCAGGCCGTCGCTGTCCAGATTGTATGACGAGCCGTCTGATTTCTTGTTTTTGTTGAGCCAGCCGTAGATCGGGTCATTCACCCAGCGGAGAGAATCGGCAGCATATTCTTCCGGATAAAGATAATCGGCGCGGGAAGGCTTCCCGGCATTCATATCCCTTCTCAGCATATCACGGAAATAAGGGGCGCGTCCGGCATTGTGGTCCTGCACCTGATATGTAAGCATTATCGGAATCTGCTGGATAGAATCGCGTTCCGCATTGGTGATGAAACCGTTCTTTGCCATCTGGCCGATTACGAAGTTGCGGCGCTCGAGTGAACGCTCCGGATTGAGTGCCGGATTGTATCGTGTAGGTTTGTTCACCATACCGATCAGGGTGGCAGCCTCTTCGACGGTAAGCTGGGACGGATCCTTTGCAAAGAATGTCCCCGCGGCAGCCTTCACACCATAAGCCCCGCTTCCGAAGAAAATGGAGTTGAGATACATATCCATAATCTCGTTCTTGGTATAGTCCCTCTCAAGTTTCACTGCAGTGATCCATTCCTTGAGCTTGATACCGACCATAACCACTTTCGACCAGCCCGGAATCTTGCTCTTCACTTCACGGCGCGGGTAAAGGGTCTTGGCCAGCTGCTGGGTGATGGTCGATCCGCCTCCCTGGCTTGAATCGTGAAGCAGCAGCGTCTTGAAGAACACGCGTGCCAGACCTTTCATATCAATGCCCGAGTGCTTGTAGAAACGGACATCTTCAGTTGCAACGGCGGCATTCACCAGATTCGGAGAAAGTTCGTCGTATGAAACATAGGTGCGGTTCTCGATATGGAACGTGGCAAGGACTTCTCCACCATCAGCGATAACCTGTGTCGCGAGTTTGCTTTCCGGATGCTCGAGCTCGTCGAATGAAGGAATCCTGGCGAAGATTCCAACCAGCAGAAGCAGCAGGAGTACAAGTGCGAACGGTGCGATGAGAATTATCCAGAACCACTTGATTACTTTCTTTCTTGTCGTTTCTTTCATCTTCTGAAAAATTGTCGTAATATAATTACGACTTAATATATGAGCCACAAAATTAGCGATTTAATTTTGAAATTCTGCGAGTTTCTGCTTTTCTTTGCAACACGAAAATAATATAAGGAATGAATATGGAGGGGAATCTTATTATCGTTGAGTCGCCTGCCAAGGCGAAAACCATTCAGAAATTCTTAGGCAAGGATTTCATCGTAAAATCAAGCTTCGGGCACATCCGTGACTTGCAGGACAAGAGCCTGAGCGTAGATATAGAAAACGGCTTCAAGCCGGAATATGTAGTCCCGGCAGACAAAAAACATCTCGTTGCCGACCTCAAGAAAGCAGCCGAAAGCGCAGGTACGGTCTGGCTCGCATCCGATGAGGACCGCGAGGGGGAAGCGATCTCCTGGCATCTCACCGAAACGCTCGGTCTCGACCCAAGCCGCACGCACAGAATCGTATTCCACGAAATCACCAAGGACGCCATCGTCAATGCCATCAAGAATCCGAGAAGCATCGATATGGGTCTCGTCTATGCCCAGCAGGCACGCCGCGTTATGGATCGTCTGGTGGGTTTCGAGCTCTCGCCCATCCTATGGCGCAAGATTCAGCGCGGACTTTCTGCGGGACGCGTACAGTCCGTAGCCCTGCGTCTGATAGTAGATCGCGAACGCGAGATTCTGTCTTTCAAGAGCGAGCCCTATTACAAGGTCGATGCAGTTTTCAATGCCGGCGGTGTAAAGGTCAAGGGCGCTCTCGACACCAGGTTCAAGACCATTGAAGAAGCGCGCGCCTTCCTGAACGACAGCATAGGCGCACATTATGAAGTCGCCTCCGTCGAGAAGAAGGAAGGTGTCCGCATCCCGGCTCCACCGTTCACGACTTCCACCCTCCAGCAGGAGGCGTCGCGCAAGCTGCACTTCTCCGTAAGCAACACGATGAGGGTTGCCCAGAGCCTCTACGAACGCGGTCTCATCACTTATATGCGTACCGACTCCACCAACCTGTCCACGCTTGCGCTCGGCACGGCAAAACAGTTCATCCTGGACAATTTCGGCCCCGAGTACCAGCACACACGCCAGTACAAGACACACGCCAAGGGCGCCCAGGAAGCGCACGAGGCCATACGTCCTACATACATCGCCAACACCGACATCGAAGGGACGGCCGATGAAAAGAAGCTTTACCAGCTTATCTGGAAACGCACACTCGCCTGCCAGATGTCAGAAGCCCGTGTGATGAGCACCAACATCAAGGTATCATCGGACAAACGTCCTGAAAAATACACCATCCAGGCTTCAGAGATCCTGTTCGACGGCTTCCTGAAGATATATATGGAGGGCACCGACGACGAGCAGGACATTGAAGACACCACAGTGATTCCTGAAGTTCACGAAGGTGACACCCTTCAGGAAAAAGGCATAACCGCCGAATGCAAGTTCACACTGCCGCCGTTCCGCTACTCGGAAGCCACCCTGGTCAAGAAACTCGAAGAACTCGGAATAGGCCGTCCATCCACTTACGCTCCTACAATCACCACGCTCACAACAGGGCGCGGCTATATAGCCAAAGGCAACAAGGAAGGCAACAAGGTCTCAGTAACCAACCTTTCACTCAAGGGAAGCGTCGTCAGCGAAAGCGTAAAGACGGAAAACGTAGGCGCTGAGAAAGGCAAACTCCTGCCACAGGAAATCGGAATCATTGTCACCGACTTCCTTATGGACAACTTCGACGACATAATTGATTATGATTTCACCGCAAACGTGGAGAAAACATTCGACAGCATCGCCGACGGCGACACGGTCTGGAACGATGTCATCTCCACATTCTACGGGCCATTCCACAAAAAAGTCGAGGCTACACTCACAGACGGTCAGTTCAGCCACGTCGAAAGGGTGCTCGGCGTCGATCCGTCCGATGGGGAGCAGCTTGTTGCAAAATTCGGCCAGTACGGCCCATACGTACAGAAGGGTGATGGTGATAAAAAACAATTCGCCAGCCTGGCCAAGGGACAGCTCATAGAAAGCATCACCCTCGAGGAGGCCATCAAGCTTTTCGACCTTCCACGCATCGTAGGCCAGCTTGACGGCACCGACATAATCGTACTCAAGGGCCGTTTCGGTCCTTATATCAGGCACGGTGACAGAAATGTCGCACTTCCGAAAGGCTCCGACCCTCTTAAAATCGGTCTCGATGCCTGTGTGGCGCTGATTCAGGACTCGGCGTCAGGTTCGGGGGCAAACGCCGTCATCAAGGAATTCAAGGAAAAGGATTTCTCAATCCTCAACGGCCGGTATGGTCCATACATCAAGCACGCGGGCAACAATTACAAGATCCCGAAAGGGACCAGTCCCGAAGGCCTTACCGAAGAGGATTGTGAGAAGATAGTTGCAGAAAGCGCATCGACGGCACGCAAATTCACGAAGTTCAAGAAAAAGAAATAGACGTTATGACCTCCTACCACATCGATGATGTTGACAGGAAAATCCTGTCATTCCTCGTCAACAATGCAAGAATGCCTTTCCTCGAGATTGCCCGCGAATGCGGAATCTCAGGCGCGGCCGTCCACCAGAGGGTGCGCAAGCTGGAAACCAACGGTGTAATATCAGGCTCGAGGCTCATAGTGAAGCCGAGCACCCTCGGGCTCAACGTCTGCGCTTTCATCAGCCTTTCGCTCTCCGAGGACAACAAGTATCCGGAGGTGGTAGCCGCCTTGAAGCACGTTCCCGAAATCGTCGAATGTCATTTCGTCACAGGCAAAGCAGCCTTGTTTCTCAAGGTCTATTGCCTTGACAACGACCATCTTATGGAGATTCTCCTCAATACGATCCAGCGCATACCGTACGTTCAGTCGACGGATACGATGATTTCGCTTGACGAGGCATTCGAACGCGAGGTCTGGGTCAAGGATTACAAGAATACCAGCTTCAGGGCTTTGTCAAAGTAATCACAGAGTCAGGATATACTCTGCCAGGTCAAGATCTTCCGGAGTGGTGATCTTAAGATTATACCTCTCTCCATCTATGAAGGAGAGGGGTATTCCGTTTGCAGCCGCCACGGAAGCGTCATCGGTGAAAAGGGTCGAATACGGCTGCCTGTAGGCGGCTTTCAAGTGCTCGGAAAGAAACATCTGAGGAGTCTGTACGGCAACGATCTTCGACCTGTCGGGATCCGGCTCGGATGGATTTATGGAGCGCAGCGTATCGGTGACGGGGACAACCGGGATGAGGGCACGGCATTCCGACATCCTCCGCCGCATCTCACGGATAAGGGCAACGGACACGAGCGGGCGGACGCCGTCGTGGATGGCGACAATTGCGCCGTCGGGCACTTTCTTCAAGGCATTCTGAACGGAATGGAAACGGGTTATGCCGCCTGTGACAATGGTCTGCGGCACATCCAGGGAGCCGAGTGAACATATCTCCTTCCAGGTGTCAAGATTCCGTACCGGGAGAACAGTTATGACGTGCATATCCGGAGCGGCATCGAGGAACCTCTCTATCGTGCGCTGAAGTATCGGGACACCTGACAAGGGAATGAACTGCTTCGGCAGCTCAGACTTCATCCTGGTACCGGACCCGCCGGCAACAAAAACGCAGTAAAATTTTCTTTCCATTTCCCCGTATTATTCGACAAAAATAACTAATTTTGTTCACTTATCATTTTCTCTCCATTATGGCGTTTTCTTTTTTGAACCAGGAATTGGCAATTGACCTCGGCACAGCCAACACCGTCATATACCAGAACGGGCAGATTGTGCTTGACGAGCCGAGCATCGTCGCTATCGACAATAATACAGGCAAATGCATCGCTCTCGGCCAGAGAGCCAAACTGATGCACGAAAAGGTTAATCCGGGCGTACGTACCATCCGCCCTCTCCGCGACGGCGTCATCGCAGACTTCAATGCCGCAGAAATGATGATCAGAGGATTCATCAAGCAGGTCGGCAGCAAGCGTCACAGCCTTTTCACCCCCAACCTGAAGATGGTCATCGGCATCCCTTCCGGCTCGACCGAAGTTGAGATCCGCGCCGTGCGCGACTCTTCCGAGCACGCCGGAGGCCGCGACGTCTTCCTCCTTTATGAACCTATGGCATCCGCACTTGGTATCGGCCTTGACGTGGAAGCGCCACAGGGCAATATGGTCGTCGACATAGGCGGCGGCACCACTGAAATCGCCGTCATCTCCCTCGGCGGCCTCGTCCAGCAGGACAGTATCCGCACGGCAGGCGACGTATTCACAAGTGACATCCAGTACTATCTCCGCCAGCAGCACAACATCCGCGTCGGCGAGATCACGGCAGAAAAGATCAAGATCGCCGTTGGTGCCGTCCTTCCTGATCTCCCTGAAGGAGAAGAGCCGGAACCGTTCATCGTGCGCGGCCCGAACCTTATGACTGCACACCCGGTAGAGGCTACCATCACTCATCAGGAGATCGCCCACTGCCTGGACAAGTCCATAGCAAAAATTGAGGCGTCAATCCTTCACGTGCTTGAAAACACTCCGCCGGAGCTCTACTCCGACATCGTAGTCAATGGCATCTGGCTGGCAGGAGGCGGATCCCTCCTCCGCGGACTTGCAAAGAGGCTCACCGACAAGGTGAACATTCCGTTCCACGTTGCCGAAGACCCTCTCCACGCCGTCGGCCGCGGCACCTGCGAAGCTCTCAAACACACAGACCAGTATTCATTCCTGATGAGATAATGTCCACGGGTTCTTCTGCCAGGAATATCCTGTTAAGCGCAGCAATCTTCATTGCAATGGAGATTGCTGCGCTTGCTATCCTGAGCAAAAGTTCCTCTCTGGCAAACATCTGGATCAACCGTGCATCACACAGGGCAATGGCGGCCATCTGGGGAGGTTTCGAAAATGTCCGCAACATCTTCAACCTTTCGGAACAGAACGAGGCGCTTCTGGAACAGAACATCAGACTTACAAACGAACTCCAGAAATACAAGGCCGCCGAAGAGTCGGTCACGGAGGCCTCATCTTCGGCAGAAGCCAGGAGCAGCGCATTCCGCTATATTCCGGCAACCATCGTGAAAATCAACACCAACACCGCTCACAACCACATCATCCTCAACAAGGGATCTGAAGACGGTGTCAAACCTGACTGCGGCATCATATCCGCCGATGGTGTCATAGGAATAATCGAGGCCGTCGGCAAGCATTACAGTTACGGACTGACATTGATGAACGACAATGTCAGCATCGGCGGACGCATCAAAGGCAAAGGATACCTTGCGCCCGTCGTCTGGGATGGACGCAGCACGAACGGAGCTTATTTGAAAGATGTCCCTCTCCACCACGCAGTCGCACCCGGGGACACCGTAGTCACCAGCGGTTTCTCCACCATATTCCCTCCTGACGTTCCTATCGGAATCGCAGGTGAGAGCACCATGGTGGACGGTTCCGTCTACGAAATCACAGTCACCCTTTTCCAGGACTTTTCGAGATTGAGGTATGTTTCAATCGTGGAAAATCTTGAAAAGGCTGAGATTCAGGCCCTGGAGGCCAAAGAGGAAGGCAAGGATGAAATTTAAGGACTTCAGCGTAAAATACGTTCTCTTCCTGGTGGCACAGATCATAGTCTGGACCTACTTCAACTTTTCCCAGTTCGTTATGATAACCGTCCTTCCGGCAATGATTCTGGCAATCCCTGCCAGACGCGGAGCAATATTCTCGATGACCGTCGCCTTCGTCACCGGTTTCATAGTGGACTTTCTTGCCGACGGTATGCTTGGACTGACATCCCTTGCACTGGTCGCCTCTGCATTCGTCCGCATTCCGATACTCAGATTCGCCTTCGGCAATGAGCTTTTCTCCAGGGGCGGCAGCATTTCCACCGAAAGCTTCGGCCAGATGAAGATGTTCGTCGGCATCCTGTGCACCACCCTGGTATTCGTCCTGATCTATGTCTGGGCCGACGGTGCCGGCACCAGACCGTTCTGGTTCAATGCCGTCAAGGTTCTGGCTTCACTTTTTGCCAGCACGCTGATTTCCTTTCCTGTCGTAAACTTCCTGTCAGACAACAGCAAATGAATCTGAACCACCAGAATAAACTGACAATAGGTCTGGTGGCGGTCGCGGCCGTTCTCCTCGGCAAACTGTTCTATATCCAGATCATCAACGATGACTACAAGAAGGACGCGAGCAACAATTCAATGGTGTACGAATACATCTATCCGCCCCGCGGCATCATCTACGACCGTAACGGCGAGGAGCTCGTGACAAACCTGCTTTCATACGACATTCTGGTCACCCCCAGGGAAGTCCCTGCCTTTGACACGCTTGCCCTGGCCGACGCCTTGGGAATCGATGCCGAAGTCGTCCGCGAAAAGATGGCCTACTACAGGAAATACCGTACCAGGATAGGCTATCAGACACAGACTTTCCTGAAGCGTGTGCCTCAGGATGTCTATCTTCGATTCGCCGAAGAAGAATATAAATTCCCCGGGTTCCGTGCCCTGCGCCGCAATGTCCGCGAATATCCCTTCAATGCCGGAGGCAACCTCCTCGGCTATGTGTCGGAGATTGATGGTGATTTCCTGAAAAAGCACCCCGACGAATACCGTGCGGGAGACTATGTCGGGAAAACAGGAATAGAGGCTGCACAGGAGAAGAACCTGCGCGGGGAGAAGGGCTACCACATCCGGCTCCGTGATTCGCGCAACCGCGTCTTGACATCTTATAACGACGGTCTTGATGACAAGCCTGCCCTTCCGGGCAAAAACGTCTATACCACAATCGACGCCCACCTGCAGCAGTACGGACAGGAATTGATGGACGGAAAAGTCGGCAGCGTCGTCGCCCTGGAGCCATCCACGGGCGAAATACTGGCAATGGTCTCAAGCCCCGGCATCGACGTTGACATACTTGCCGACATCAGCTCGCACTGGGAGGAACTTTCAAACGACCCGTATAAGCCGATGTTCAACCGTACCGTGATGGCTTCATATCCTCCGGGCTCGGTTTTCAAACTCATCAACGGACTTATAGGCCTGCAGGAAGGCACGCTCAAGGCAGAATACAGCTACCCCTGCTACTCGGGCTACTATTACAGCGGAAACCACAAGCTCGGATGCCACAGCCACGCCTCCCCGCTCCGTCTTCTTGACGCCATCGCCACCTCCTGCAACGGCTACTTCTGTTTCGTCCTCAAATACATTCTTGAAAACAAGCGCTACGCCTCTACTGCCGAGGCTCTGGACGTCTGGCGTGATTATGTGCTCAGTTTCGGATTCGGAAGGAAACTCGGCAGCGACTTCCCTTCCGAACTGGGAGGCAACATCCCTACCTCGCAGTACTACGACCGCATCTACGGCGCGGGCCGCTGGTCATTTCCTACCATAGTCTCCTTGTCCATCGGACAGGGAGAAATCGGTGCCACGCCTCTCCAGATTGCCAATCTGGCCGCTATTATGGCCAACCGCGGTCATTACTATATCCCGCACCTTATCAAAGACTCCGAAGGCATAGAGATAGACCCTGTCTACCACGAAAAACAGTACACCAAGGTGGACTCCCTGCACTTCGTCACCTGTGTCGAAGGTATGAGGATGGCTGTCAACGGCAAGGGGATGGCCGGAGCCACGGCACGCGCAGCAGCAATCCCAGGCATCGAAGTATGCGGCAAGACCGGTACCGCACAGAACCCGCACGGCAAGGACAATTCCGTCTTCATCTGCTTCGCACCTGCCGACAATCCCCGGATCGCCATTGCCGCGTATGTCGAGAACGCCGGTTTCGGTGCCACCTGGGCACTTCCCGTGGCCTCGCTGATGGTAGAAAAGTACCTCACGGGGACCATCAGCCAGGAGCGCAGATATCTTGAAGACAGAATCCTTAACACCAGATTCATCCAATGAAGGAAATAGGAAGAAACACCCGCAGCCTGCGGGATTCAGTTGACTGGAAACTGGTCATCTGCTACATCCTGCTCGTGCTCATCGGCTGGATAAACATCTACGCTGCGGTACATTCTTCCGAGCCGTCATCAATTTTCGACTGGTCCTGCCGAAGCGGCAAGCAGGCGGTATGGATCCTCACCGCCTTCCTGCTTGGCCTTCTCATCCTGTTTGTGGTCAACTCCCGGATGTGGGAA
>JAZLGQ010000007.1:0-11508 GCA_045616385.1 Candidatus Cryptobacteroides sp. | reverse complement strand
CTGGGCGAATGATACTACTGCTTCAGGATAAACAGGATATCGTTGTCTTTGATGATGGTCTTGCCGTTGGGGATGATGTGCTCGTCGCCGCGCTTTATCATCACGAGGATGGAATTGTCCTGGTTGGGGTAATCCTTGACGGCGGTCCCGATCCAATGGCTGTTAGGGGATACGGGATGCTCTATCAGATTGATGTCGCCGCCGTGTGAGAAGGTGCGGCTGCAGATGATGACCTTGTCTCCTGTCCTGATCTCGGTGTTGCCCCGGGGGACGATCTTTTTCTTGTCGCGCAGTATCAGTGTGATCTGCACGTCCCCTGGAAGCATAAGGTCCTTGATGGCCTTGCCGGCCCACTTGTCGCCCTCCTTGATGGAAAGGCTGCCGAATGAGACAGATTCGGTGTCGCTGAAGTCATTGAAGGTCTTCATAACGTCCTCGTTCTCGTCGATCATCCTGAACACCTTGGCGCCGGCCGGTATCAGCGAGCCCTGTACGCTCATCGAAATCAGGACGATGCAGAACACTATGCTGAAGATGTCGTTTTCAAGGGCGACATTGGGGTTGAGGGTCATTATGGCGAACACGATGGAAGCGGCCCCCCTGAGCCCGACGAAGGAGATGAACCCCATCTGTCTGCAGGAGTATTTCTTGAATGGAGCCAGGATGGAGAAGACCGAAACCGGCCTGCCGACGAAGGTCAGGAATGCGAAGATCAGCAATGCCGGGACTATGGCCTTCAGAAGGTGCCCCGGAATGGCCATCACGCCGAGGAGGCAGAAGATGACTATCTGCGTCAGGGAGGTGATGCCGTCGAAGAAGTTGACCATTGTCTTTCTGTCCTTCAGTTCCGAGTTGCCAAGGACGATGCCCACGATGTAGGCACTCAGATAGCCGTTCCCTCCGACAAAGGAAGGAAGGGCGTACGAAAGGAGAGCCACGGCGACGAAGAACAGGGAACTGAATCCCTCCGGCAGCCTGATACGCCTGAGCAGCCACAGCGTGCCCTGGGCGATAAGGATGCCGAAAAGGCCGCCGAAGGCAAGCTGCGCAAACACTTTCCAGACAATCTCGAACCCCATCGATTCACCCTTGAGCAATGAGATCATCACGATTGTGAGCAGGTATGAGCAAGGGTCGTTGGAGCCGCTCTCTATCTCAAGCATAGGGGCCGTATTGTTCTTGAGACCCATCTTGTGCGTCCTCAATATCGAGAACACCGTAGCCGCGTCGGTGGAACTGATGACGGAGCCCATAAGCAGGCTTTCCACCCATCCCCATTTCAGGGCAAAATGACAGAACGCACCCGTGAGGGCTGCTGTGATGAGGACTCCGAGCGTTGCGAGAAATGCCGATTCCCTGATGACGGGCTTCGCTGTTGACCACTTGGTGCCGAATCCGCCATAAAAAATGATGAATATCAAGGCGGTGGAGCAGGTGGTTTCGACTACCCCATATCGTTCCATCATACTGGTGTCGTTCCACCCCAGAAAGATACCGAGCAGGATGAACAGCAGCAGCACGGGTACGCCCATCTTGCTGGAGAGCTTGTTGAGGGCGATGCTCGTGAAAATGATTACCACGAGGATTATGAGAGTCAGATTCATATGTTTAGATCAGGTCTGCAAGCACTATTGCGGCCATCGCCTCGACAATGACGGGAGTGCGCTGGGCGAAACAGGTGTCGTGGCGGCCTTTTATCTGAAGGGTCGCCATCTTTTCGGTCTTGAAGTTATAGGTTTTCTGTTCTTTTGAGATGCTTGATGTCGGCTTGAACGCAACTCGGAAACGAAGTGGCGCGCCGTTGGTTATGCCGCCGTTTGCGCCGCCTGAGCCGTTTTTCACGGGGCCGTCGGGGCCGAACGGGTCGTTGTGTTCCGAACCTTTCATCGCCGAGGCCCTGAAGCCGTCGCCGAACTCGATCCCTCGGACGCCCGGGATTGAGAATACCGCGTGCGCCAGCAGGGATTCCACAGAATCGAAGAAAGGCTCGCCGAGCCCGATGGGCACGTCACCGACCACACATTCCACGACTCCGCCCAGGGAGTCTCCTTCCGCAGTGGCGGCTTCAATCATTCCGGGCCATTTGAGACTGTCCCCGCAGCCGCCTATCTCAATGAGCCTGGCGTCGAAGGTCATCCCTTCAAGGACCTTCTTTGCCACCACGCCGGCGGCAACGACGGGCAGGGTCAGCCTTCCGGAGAAATGTCCGCCTCCGCGCGGGTCGTTTGCCCAGTCCCATTTGACCGCGGCGACATAGTCGGCGTGGCCGGGACGCGGCATTGCATCGAACTGGTCGTAGTCGGCCGGATGGACATCGGAGTTGTTGAAGACGATGGTCAGGGGTGCGCCCGTGGTGTGGCCTTCGAAGAGGCCGCTGATGATCTGCGGTACGTCATCCTCCTTGCGTGCGGTGGTGCCCTGTGCACCCGGTGCCCGGCGCGCGATGTCTTCCGCGAAGTCGGCGGCGCCGAGTCCGATGCCCTCGGGCACGCCGTCGATGGTTACCCCTATCTGTGGTCCGTGGGATTCCCCGAAGATGGAAACCCTGAAAATTCTGCCGAATGTGTTCATTTTGGAAGGTGTTATTCTTCGCTAAGATACGATAAAATCTTGTATCTTTGCATCTGATATGGACGATTTGATCAAAGACCTTACCCGGCAGGAGTACAAGGAAGGCTTCGTTACCGAAGTCGAGCAGGAGTATGTGCCGAAGGGTCTTTCCGAAGACATAATCCGTCTGATTTCCTCCAAGAAGCAGGAACCTGACTGGCTCCTGGAGTTCAGGCTCGACGCTTTCCGCAAGTGGCAGAAGATGCCTCAGCCGCAGTGGGGACATCTCAGGATGCCACAAATCGATTTTCAGGACATCATCTACTGGGCCGCCCCGAAAAGTGACAGCGACCGCCCTAAGGAAATAGACCCAGAGATAGAAAAGACCTTCGAGAAGCTTGGCATTCCGCTCAAGGAGCGCGAGGCGCTGGCCGGTGTGGTCGCCTTTGACGCCGTCTTTGACAGTGTGTCCGTCGGCACGACATACCGGAAGGCCCTGGCTGAAAAGGGAATCATTTTCTGCTCTTTCTCAGAGGCCGTCCGCGAGTATCCCGACCTGGTGCGCAAGTATCTGGCGTCCGTGGTTCCGTCCGGCGACAACTTCTACGCCGCACTCAATTCCGCCGTGTTCTCCGACGGGTCGTTCTGCTATATCCCGAAGGGGGTCAGGTGCCCGATGGAACTCAGCAGCTACTTCCGCATCAACGCCTCCGGTACCGGCCAGTTCGAGCGTACGCTCATAGTTGCCGACGAGGGCTCGCAGCTCAGCTATATGGAAGGCTGCACCGCACCTATGCGCGACGAGAACCAGCTCCACGCCGCCGTTGTAGAGATCGTGGTCGAGAAAGACGCCGACGTGAAGTACTCCACCGTCCAGAACTGGTATCCGGGCGATGCCGAGGGCAGGGGCGGCATCCTGAACCTTGTCACCAAGCGCGGCATCTGCAAGGGCAGCGGGTCGCATCTGAGCTGGACTCAGGTGGAGACAGGGTCCGCCATCACCTGGAAATATCCGTCAACTATCCTGAAGGGGGACTTCAGCTCTTCAGAGTTCTACAGCGTCGCCCTCACCAACAATTATCAGCAGGCAGACACCGGCACCAAGATGATTCATCTTGGCCGCGGCACAAGGAGCCGCATAGTGTCGAAGGGTATCAGCGCCGGCCACAGTGAGAACTCCTACAGGGGCCTTGTGCGTATGAACCCGGGCGCTGCGGGAGCGCGCAACTATTCCCAATGTGACTCGCTGCTCATCGGCTCGCAGTGCGGCGCGCATACATTCCCTGTCATACACAACCAATGTCCTACCGCCTCTGTCGAGCACGAGGCCACGACATCCAAGATAAGCGAAGACCAGCTCTTCTATTGCAACCAGCGCGGCATAGGGCCCGAAGAGGCTGTCGGCCTCATCGTGAACGGCTATGCCAAGGAAGTCCTCTCCCGCCTCCCGATGGAGTTCGCGGTCGAGGCGCAGAAACTGCTGTCAGTCTCCCTTGAGGGAGCCGTCGGCTAAACCACCAATGATATGAACGACGTATTACTGGAAATCAAGAATCTCCACGCGGGGATTGAAGGCAAGGAAATATTGAAAGGGGTGGACCTTACCGTCCGCCGCGGCGAGGTGCATGCCGTGATGGGGCCGAACGGCGCCGGAAAGAGCACGCTCGGTGCAGTCCTTGCGGGGCGCCCGGACTACAAGGTTACGGAAGGCAGCGTGGTTTATGACGGACGCGACCTGCTGGCAATGGCGCCGGAAGAGCGCTCTTGGGCCGGAATGTTCCTCAGCTTCCAGTATCCGATAGAGATCCCGGGAGTCAGCATTACCAATTTTATGAAAGCCGCGATCAACGCCCGCCGCAAGGCGCAGGGGCTCGAAGAGCTCAAACCGGCCGAATTCCTGAAGCTCCTGAAGGAGAAGATGGCCTTTGTGCAGATGAAGGGGGAATTTGCGAAGCGCGAAGTCAACGTCGGCTTTTCCGGAGGTGAGAAAAAGCGTAACGAGATATTCCAGATGGCTATGCTGGACCCGGCTTTCGCCATTCTCGACGAAACCGATTCCGGTCTTGACGTCGATGCCCTCAAGATAGTCGCGGACGGTGTGAATGCCCTCCGCAACCCTGAGAAGTCGATAATGATAATCACCCATTACCAGAAACTCCTGGAGTACATACAGCCGGATGTGGTGCACGTCCTGAAGGACGGACGCATTGTGAAGACCGCCGGCCGTGAACTTGCCGACAGGATATGGGCGGAAGGATTTGAAAGCATAAATGATTGAGAGGACTTACATAATAGGCCGTGACGCCGTGCCTTGCCTCATACGCCTGGGTGAAGGCGAGAGCCTCCGGTGGACTTTCGTCGTGCTTCCCGGGACGGACTGCAGTCTGGACGTCGAGATTGACCTTGACGGGCCGGGCGCCAGCGTCGACCTTGCCGGTCTGTACCTGTGTAAGGGGAGTGAGGATGTGCGTCTGAATATCCTTCTGAAGCACAATTCCGGCGGATGCATCTCCCGCCAGCTCTTCAAAGGCATCGTGGGAGGTTCGGCGCGCGCTTCTTTCGACGGACTCATCTATGTGAAGCGGGATGCCCAGAAGACCAAGGCCTTTCAGGAAAACCATACCATACTGCTTGACGCCGCTGCGGTGGTGGAATCGCGCCCTCAGCTGGAAATCTATGCCGATGACGTGGAATGCTCGCACGGCGCCACTTCCGGCTTCCTCAATGCCGATGAGCTGTTCTATATGCGCTCCCGTGGTATCCGGGAGAAAGAAGCGCGCCGCCTGCAGATGATTTCCTTCATCTCTCCGGTTGCCGAAAGGCTTCCGGAAAACATAAAGGAGGAAATATATGACAGTCTGGCCTGATGTCAAGTTGAACCTCGGACTCCGTGTCCTGCGCAAGCGCCCCGACGGTTTTCACGAACTCGAGACGCTTTTCGTGCCTTGCGGTGCATTCCACGATGAACTTACCGTCACTCCTGCCGGGGCGACGACCATAGAAATCACAAACTGTGACTGGGATCCGCAGAAGGATCTGACGATTCAGGCGTGGAGGATCCTCAAGTCGGACTTCCCGCAGCTGCCTTGCGTGCGGATTATGCTGAAGAAGAATTCGCCCGTAGGAGCAGGTCTCGGAGGAGGTTCTGCGGACGCAGCGTATATGCTGAAGGTGATGAATGGAATGGCCGGGCTTGGCCTTTCGGATGCGGCTCTTGCGCAATATGCGTCCCGTCTGGGTTCGGATTGCCCGTTTTTCATCTATGACCGTCCGATGCTCGGTACGGGCCGGGGAGAGATACTCGAACCGTTCGATATCGATCTGAGTGCGTATGATATCCGGGTGGCAGTCCCCGAAGGGGTGCACGTCTCGACAAAGGAGGCGTATTCCGGCATCAGGCCGAGCGAGGAGGGAGAGCGGGTCCGTGATGTGCTTGCATTGCCTCCGGAGCTTTGGAAAGGCCGCCTGGTGAATGATTTCGAGGCGTCCGTGTTCCCCGAGCATCCGGAAATAGCCGCGTTGAAGGAAAAATTTTACACCGAAGGAGCCGTTTATTCTTCTATGACCGGCTCAGGTTCAGCAGTTTTCGGTATATTTGTAAAAACCATATGATGTTATGAGAACCAATCAGGAATACAAGAATGAGGCGTTGTCCCGCATCAGGGGCAATTGGACACCTCTCTTAATCGCAAGTATCATCTATGTGCTTGCAATTGCTGTCATCTGCGGCACGAGCTCCCTGCCGGCATTGTTCAATCCGGCATCTGTAGCCAATGGACTTAGCTCTACCGGTGCCACCTTCCTTCTGGCAATCTTTATCGCTTCGCCGCTTGAACTTGGTTTTGCCAATGCAATGCGCGTGTTCTACGAGTCAAATGACCTTGACTGCAGCAGCAATATGCTCAAGTTCTCTACGACCAATTACCTTCATAAGATCCTCGGTATGTTCTTTATGGGTTTGAAGGTTTGCCTCTGGACGATGCTTTTCTTCATTCCGGGCATCATAATGTCGTTCGCCTATGCGATGACCCCGTATATCCTTGAAGAGAATCCTGAGCTTTCTGCCTGGGAGGCAAGCACCCGCAGCCGTGAGATGATGAAGGGGCACAAGTTCGACCTCTTCTTTCTTTATCTCGGTTTCCTCGGCTGGTTCATCCTCTGCCTCCTCACCGCAGGCATCGGATTCATCTGGCTCTGCCCTTATTTCAAGTCTGCTGAAGTGGCATTCTACGAGGATCTGAAAGGCACAACCGTCAGCTACGCAGAATAGTGCCTTTTCAAGGACAGATATCGGAAAACAGCAGGAGGATAGCGAAAAACACCCTTCTGCTGTATTTCCGTATGTTTGTCCTGATGCTGGTGGGGCTGTTCACTTCAAGAATAGTCCTGAAAGCTCTCGGTGTCGACGATTTCGGCGTTTACAATGCCGTCGGCGACGTCGTCATCGGTTTCACTTTCATTACCGCCTCGCTGTCGACGGCGATCACGAGATATATGGCGGCTGGTCTTGGTGAGGGGGACCCCGAGAGGCAGAAGAAGATTTTCTCCACAAGCGTCATCATCCAGCTGGCCTTCTCGCTACTTCTGGTGATTCTTGTCGCAACCGTCGGCTCCTGGCTTCTCCATCACAGGATGCAGATTCCTGATGGCCGGATGGGTGCTGCCGAGACCGTGCTCGTCTTCTCGACCGTGGTTCTGGTTCTGAATCTTATGTCGGTGCCGTACAACGCCACCATAATCGCTCACGAGAGGATGGGCGTTTTTGCCGTCATAAGCATCGTCGAGGGCTTCCTGAAACTGGCCGTGGCGCTGCTGTTGCTTTACGGCTTCAAGGACAATCTGGTCGCGTATTCGATAATGATGGCAGCCACCGCGCTGATTGTGCGCCTCAGTTATGGCATATACTGCAGCCGGTCTTTCGAAGAGACCCGTGGCAGGGTGGTTTTTGAAAAGTCTCTGGTCAGGGAGATGTCCGGATTTGCCGGCTGGAATTTCCTTGGCAGCGGGGCGTTCGTAATCAATACCAGATTTGCGAATCTTCTGGTGAATGTATTCTTCGGCGTTGCCGTGAATGCGGCAAGGGGTGTGGCTACTCAGGTCGAGGGGATGCTCAAGAATTTCGTGACGAACTTCCTGACTGCGCTCAACCCTCAGATTACCAAGAGCTGGGCTTCCGGCAACAGGGAATATTGTTTCGAACTCGTGCGCAAGGGCTCCAAATATACGTTCTGGATACTGCTTCTGATGTTCATCCCGATAGCGGTATGGACCGATCCTCTTCTCAGGCTCTGGCTTGGGAATGTGCCTGAATACGCACCACTGTTCACCAGGCTCGTGCTGTTGTGCCTTATGGTGGATATGGTTCCGAACCCTCTGGTCACCCTTGTCCAGGCGACCGGTGATGTCAAGATTTTTTATCTGGTCACGGGACTCACATCCCTCCTCTGTCTTCCATTCGCCTGGATTGCGTTCCGGTCCGGCGGAGGCGCGGAGTGGGCCTACCTCTGCTTCATCGGAATCTATTTGCTGACCCTGGTCGAGAAACTCATCATCGTACACCGTCAGACAGGTTTCCCTGTTGGCCGGTATTTCAGGTCGTTTTTCACAATTACTGAAGGTGAGATATCATATTTGAAGCACTTATGGAAAAGGTAGCGGTTTATACCTGCATAATAGGCGGATACGATGCTCTTATTCAACCGGCCGCAGTTGAGGAGGGCTTCGATTTCATATGCTTTGTGGGTAAAGGTGAAAAGACGCAGGACCGGGAAGGCGTATGGGAGATACGTGAGCTGCCTTATGAGGGCAGAACAAAGACTCTGACGGCAAGATATGCAAAGACACACCCGCACGAACTGTTTCCGGAATATGAGTGCAGCCTTTGGATTGACGGGAACATAAGTATCGAATCCGATGCGATTTACGGAATCATACGCGAGAAGGTAGAGAGCGGTGTAGAGTTCTCCGGCGTGCAGCATCCTACGCGAGACTGCATCTATGCCGAAGCGGAGAAATGCCGGGATATGCGCTATATCTCATATCTGAAACTTGCGCAACTTCATTTGATATATCTCTTTTCAGGGATACATCGGCACGCCGGTCTTATGGAGACCAACCTCATTTTGAGAAAGCACAATTCCGAACGGATCGTGCATTTTGACAATCTCTGGTGGGAGAAGGTGCTGAATCTCTGCCGCCGCGACCAGCTCTCGCAGATGCTCGTTCTGCATAAATGCGGGCTGGAAGTCGATTATCTGCTCCCGGAGGGACAGAGCACGAGAAACCATCCCGGTTTCAAGTATCTTCCGCACAGCAAATAGCGGTATTACCTGAGGAAAGCCCCGCGCTGCCTGGATTCCTTGCGCAGGTGGATGAGTTCACCGTATCGGCCCAGAAGGGTCGGCAGAAATTTCAGGGGCAGGAGAGAGGCGTTCTTAATGGCCATACAGAGAAGTTCGAACGGCTCCGCAAGGCAACGGGCGATCAGGCAGTTCTGCGGATTGCTGATCTTGACGACCGTGGCCACGCTTTTCAATTTCATTGCTGCCTCCTTGCTCAGAGTGCGTTCCGCCCTGTCGTGAACAGCCTTTGCCGCAGGGACAACCCCGATCCTGTATCCGAAATAACCGGCTCGGTGAATCCAGTTGTCATCCTCTCCGTACTGCTTGAATGCAGGGGAGAATCCTCCTATATCCTCAATCGCCTTGCGGCTGACCAGCCAGTGCGCCGCCATCACGAAAGGCACATCCACAACGGTTCCGTGCTTTTTTGCCAGCGCCCGTCCGCATTTCTTCGCGAACAGTCTGTCAAGATTGCCGGCGGCATCGGTCTGAACGGGGCTCAGAACGGCAAACTCCGGGGATGCGGCTTCGAGAAGTCCGGCTATGGTGTCTTTCTCCAGCCAGGCATCCTGGTTCAGCAGGTATGCATAGTCATACCCATCTTCGACAGCCTTGCGCAGGCCGATGTTGTTGGCGGCTCCGAAGCCCAGATTCTCCCCGGGAAGCATCAACTGCACTTCCGGAAAATGCTCCGCAATGTATCCGGCGGTGCCGTCGGTTGACCCGTTGTCGATCACGACGGCGTCTATGCCGGACTCACGTATGCTGCCGAGGCAGCGTTCCGCCCAGCGCATTCCGTTGTATGTCACTATGATTGCGAGAACCTTAGCCATTGATATATTTTTTGAAAATCTCTTCCGGCGTGCGGCGGGTGAAAATGTTCCTGGTGATGTTGCGGAATGTTTGCAGCTTGATACGGTTCGTATCCGAAGGTTTGAGCAGCATCCTGACGGAGGCCTTGATGCGTTTCGCCATTTCCGCCGGCCATACGCCGGCGGCGAGCAGCGCGTATCTGACGGCCGAACCGCGCGAGAAGAAAATCAGCGAGCCGCGCACCGCTGTCGGCCGTATGGCCGGCGAAATCCGCGACGCGGTCGTCTTCCATTTGTGAGTAATGCTCACACTCCTGTCCACAAAGACCCTGTAACCCTTTTCACGGGTGAGTGTGGATAGGGCGATGTCCTCAGGGGTGAAGTAATATGTCTCATCGAACCAGCCGAGCTTGCGGAAGATTTCTGTCCTGATGAGGAAACAGGCTCCCGTGATGTTTGATGTCTCGAAGACTTCGTCGAAAACGGGAGCCTTGCCTACCGTGTCATCGATCGGCTCCTTGTACAGGTGCCACTGCTGGCGGACGTAATTGAATGCAGGGTACTCAGGACGTCCGCAGAGTTGGAGCGTGCCGTCCGGATTCAACAGTTTCGGGCTTACAATCGCGGCGTCCGACGGCAGATGACCGAAGTCGCTGACGAGGATGTCGATTACCGGGCCGTCGAATTCGGTGTCATCGTTGAGGATGAAGCAGAACTCTCCCTTTGCCTGCCGCAGGGCGATGTTGTTGTTGGCCGCGAACCCGCTTGTCTCGTCGTTTTCGATGAAGGTGACCTGGGGAAAGTCTTTTTTTGCTTTCTCAAGATTGCTCTTGTCAAACATATATGCGACGACAAGCATCTCGTGCTCAACTTTGGTGTTGCCCTCGACGCTCTTCAGGCAAGGATACAGATTATCCATCCTGTTCATGCACACTATTACTATGCTGACCTTCACAATCTGTAAAGATACAAAAATAGCTGTTGATTCCAGTGATTCATCCGTCTGTACCGGTTCAGTCGTCTGTGCGCGACTAATAAAGCCCGGCGGGGAGATCCAGGACGAGTTCATGCTTCTCGTCGTCGACAGAAACGACAAAGTCGTCGTGAAGGGGAATAAGAATCTCGCCGACGGCGAGGCAGGGGTTGCCCGGGATGTCTTCGAAGCCGTCGACGACACCTACCCTGGTGTCGCGGTCAAAGACGGTCCAGCCGAGGAAGTCCTCTTCTTCCTCCTCTTCTTCGAAATCGTCGGAATAGACGGCGCGGCCGACGATCTCCTCGGCGTCTTCCAGGGTCTTGACGTCGTTGAGGTGCACCACCGCCTTTGACGTTCCCTTTGGGGTGATGTCCTGGATAAAGAAAGGAACCGGAAGTCCATCGAATTCGATGAATACCGGTTCCTTAAGATTGATGTCTTGAGTTTCGATGTCGCGCATTCCAATGAGGATGCCGCCATCGGTGCCGTTAGACTTCAGGATTTTGGCAATCTGGAGCATTAAGCCTCAGCTGGAGCTTCTGCCTCAGCGGCAGCTTCCTCTGCAAGTGCCTCGGCGGCCTCGGCGGCGGCAGCCTCTTCGGCGGCCTTCGCAGCGAGTTCGGCAGCCTTCTTGGCGATAGCCTCTGCGCGAGCCTCGTTGACCTTTGTCTCCTCAGCCTTGGCAGCCTTCTTAGCCTCGATGGCGGCATTCTTGATGCCGGAAACCTTGGCCTCGATCTTGCTGTCTCTCTGAGCCTTCCAGTCGTTCCACTTCTTGTCGGCCTCTGCCTGGGTGAGAGCTCCCTTTGCTACGCCACCGTCAAGGTGG
>JAZLGQ010000006.1:0-13322 GCA_045616385.1 Candidatus Cryptobacteroides sp. | reverse complement strand
GTCAACTGCGCACTGGAGTTCGTGCTCGAAGGTGTGACCTGCGAGGGTGGCGTGGTTGACCTCGATGTTAACCTTGAAGTCCTTGTCAAGACCGTGTGCCTTAAGGAAGCCGACTACGGTCTCGGTATCAACGTCATACTGGTGCTTTGTAGGCTCCATCGGCTTAGGCTCGATGAGGAATGTTCCCTTGAAGCCCTTTGAGCGGGCGTAGTCGCGTGCCATTGTAAGCATAGTTGCCATATGCTCCTTCTCACGCTTCATATCGGTGTTGAGGAGAGTCATATAACCCTCACGGCCGCCCCAGAATACATAGCACTCGCCGCCGAGCTCGATGGTAGCGTCGATAGCGTTCTTGATCTGAACCATTGCGCGTGCTGCGGTGTTGAAATCAGGGTTGGTTGATGCACCGTTCATATAACGCTTGTTGCCGAATACGTTGGCGGTGCCCCAGAGGAGCTTGATGCCGGTCTCGGCCTGCTTTTCCTTAAGATAAGCGACAACCTCCTTGAGGTTTGCCTCGTACTCCTCGATGGTTGCAGCCTCGTCAACGAGGTCAACATCGTGGAAGCAGTAATACTCGATGCCGAGCTTCTGCATGATTTCGAAGCCTGCATCAACCTTAGCCTTAGCGCGCTCTACAGGGCAGGATGCAGCATTCCAAGGGAAAGTCTTGGTACCACCGCCGAACTGGTCAGCGCCCTCTGCACAGAGAGTGTGCCACCAAGCCATTGCGAACTTGAACCAATCCTTCATCTTCTTGCCGGCTACAACCTTCTCAGGGTCATAGTAGTGATAAGCCATTGGATTCTTGGAATCCTTGCCTTCGAATTTGATCTTGTCGATCTGTGGGAAATACTGTGACATAAAATTAGTGATTAAGTATATTGTTAATTTATTGATTTCTCTACTTCTGCCTTCCAGCGTGCGTATGCCTCCTCAAGAGGTGCCTTCCACTCCGGATTAGGCTCTATGACCTCAACCTTGTTGAGTGTGGCGAATGCCTCGTCGGCTGTCTTGTAGATGCCTGCGCCGAGGGCCGCACCGCGGGCTGCACCGAGCGAACCGTCGGTGTCGAAGAGTTCGATGCGGGCATCGCAGAGGGTTGCAAGGGTGATGCGGAAGATAGGGTTGAGGAAGGTGTTGGCCTTGCCTGCACGGATCACGTTAGGCTTGAGGCCGAGATTCTTCATAATATCGATGCCGTAGCGGAACGAGAAGGCGATGCCTTCCTGCTCTGCGCGGAGGATGTGCGCCTTGGTGTGGCGGACGAGGTCGAGGCCGACGATGCGGGCGCCGATGTTGCGGTTCTCAAGGACACGCTCGGCACCATTGCCGAACGGAAGGACAACCAGGCCGTCAGAACCTACAGGGACAGTCTCGGAGAGGTTGTTCATCTCTGAGTAGCTGAGGTCCGGGGTGATGTTGCGGCGGCACCAGGCATTGAGGATTCCGGTACCGTTGATGCAGAGAAGCACGCCCATACGCGGATCAGGGCTGTCGGTTACGTGAAGGAAGGTGTTCACACGTGACTTAGGGTCGGCCTTCGGAAGGTCGGTCACACCGTAAACGACGCCGCTGGTGCCGCCGGTTGCAGCGATTTCACCCGGCTTGAGGACGTTCAGCGAGAACGCGTTGTTTGGCTGGTCGCCGGCACGGTAGCTGACCGGTGTGCCTTCAGGGATGCCGAGAAGAATCTCGACTTCCTTGCTGGTACGGCCCTGGACACCGAGGGCAGGGACGATATCGCAGTATTTGTCATTGGTGATGCCGAAGTTGTCGGTGACGAAATCGGCACGCTTGTTCTCCTTGAAATCCCACATAATGCCTTCTGAGAGGCCTGTGGCGGTGGTGGTCACCTTGTTGGTGAGGAGATATGCGATGTAGTCGCCGGGAAGCATGAACTTATGAATCTTCTCGAAGGTGACAGGCTCGTTCTGCTTGACCCAGGCAAGCTTGGATGCAGTGAAGTTGCCCGGAGAATTGAGCAGGTGCTCCATACATTTGTCATAGCCTATCTTGTTGAGAGCGTCGGCTCCGATGGCGACGGCGCGGGAGTCGCACCAGATTATGGCGTCACGGACAGGCTTGATGTCCTTGTCGACGGCAACAAGTCCGTGCATCTGATATGAAATACCGATTGAAACCACCTGGGACATATCATACTCCTTCGACATCTCCTTGATGCCCTCGCACATATATTTCCACCAGGACTGGGGATCCTGCTCAGCCCAGCCTTTCTGGGCGGCCTTGATAGGTGCTTCGGTTTTGGGATTTGTGGAAGAGCATACGCCTTTTCCGGTTTTAACGTCCAGGAGGGCCACTTTTACTGATGAAGAGCCGACATCGATGCCTAGTGAGTACATATTAAGGTATATTTGGTTATTACTTATTATTGGAGCAGGATACGGGAGTCGGACCCGCCTCCTCGGCTTGGGAAGCCGATGCACTACCGATGTGCTAATCCTGCATAAACTGTCCGGCAATCAGTTTACAAATATAAGAAATAACTCAGAACATTAAAATACATATTTTTCTGCTTTTCTTTTTTTTTATTCCATTGAATGCAGAAAGTCTTGTGATATATTCGTCCGTCACATAAATACAAGAGCTATGAAGTGTTTTGAATCAGTGTCGAGATTTGCTCTCACAATCCTGTCGGTCGGGTTTCTGGCGACCGCTTGTCTCAATCTCATTTCCCAGGAAGGAAATGCCTCTATCAGAATCGCTTTCGACGGTTTCTCCGCAGGCACCCGCGCAAGCGGGAACGCATTGAAGATCCCAGATACCGACGATTTTATCCTTACGGTGACCGATGTCGACGATAACGTGATTTATGACGGGCGTTTCGGCGATTCGCCCGAAAACCTTCTCGTCAGGCCGGGGGCGTATACCATAACTGCAATATCCCTGCCCTTCGACGGTCCGGGCTACGAGATTCCAGTATTCGGCGACACGCAGGTGGTTGTAGTGGGCGCCGGCGAGCAGGCGATGGTCACCCTTGCCTGCAGTATGGTCAACTGTGGCCTGAAGTTAAATGTCGAGAAAGGTTTCAGGACGGCATTCCCGATGGGGACACTGTATATTGCCGATTCGCACGGCAGCCTGATGCACGCCTATGACGAGACCCGCACCGCATACCTTTCTCCCGGAGAAGTCACGGTCTCCGTCGATGACGGGAACTCTTCGCGGGTTCTGTTCAGGAAGAGAATGGAGGCACGCCAGATGCTGTCCCTCGACCTCTCGGCATCAGAGGGCGCCCTTCCATCCGAAGGAGGCATCAGCATAGGCGTCGACACCACAAGGGAATGGCTCAGCGACAGGATAGTCGAAGGAGAGGATGAGGGCAACGGCGAGAGCGCCGAAGGTGCTATGAGCGTAAGCGAAGCCCGTGAGGCTGCGATGAACGGCACCGCGGCAGGCAGGAAAGTCTGGGTATGCGGCTATGTGGTCGGATGCGCGACTTCGACCACAAAGATTGAATTCGAAGAGCCGTTCACCAAATCGACCAACATAATCATCGGCGACCGGTCGGTAAGTTCGGACAGGGAATACTGCCTGTCGGTGGAACTCCCGTCAGGCCTGGTGCGGGATGCCCTTTCTCTCCCCGAGCACCCGTGGATACACGGGCAGCGTGTCCTGCTGTACGGAACCCTGACACCTTCCTATTTCGGAATACCGGGACTGAAAGCCGTAACCGCATTCCAGTTTCCATAAAAAAATTCACGAGGCACGTACATCCCTGCACGTACCCCGCTACTTAACCTAAACTTAAACTATGAAAAACTTCAAAAGCAAAGTTATGAATTATTTCGGCATTTTTGCAAGTATTTCTTCAGATTTCTTTATTTCTTCGTCGGAGATACTATAATTGATGAGGTTACCGCGCAGATACTGGTCATATGCCGACATGTCCATAAGTCCGTGTCCGGTGAGATTGAAGAGGAGAACTTTCTCTTCGCCGCTTTCCTTGCAGGCCATTGCGCGACGTATGGTTGCCGCAATGGCGTGTGAGGATTCCGGTGCCGGGATGATGCCTTCCGACTTGGCGAAAAGCAGGGCGGCGTCGAAGGCCTCGATCTGGTTGATGTCAACGCCCTCCATATATCCGTCCTTTGCAAGCTGCGTGACAACGGCTCCGGCGCCGTGATAACGGAGGCCGCCGGCGTGAATGTTGGCAGGCTGGAACTGATGGCCAAGCGTGAACATAGGGATGAGCGGCGTGTAGCCGGCCTCGTCGCCATAGTCGTATGAAAAGATGCCGCGGGTTATCTTAGGGCAGGAGGCGGGCTCGGCGGCGAAGAAGCGGGTCTTCTTTTCTCCGCTGAACACGTGGCGCATGAACGGGAAGGCGACGCCGCTGAAATTAGAGCCGCCACCGAAGCAGGCGATGACCTCGTCAGGGTACTCCCCTGCCATCTCGAACTGCTTCTCGGCTTCAAGGCCGATGATTGTCTGGTGCAGGGAAACGTGACTCATAGTGGAACCGAGCGTGTATTTGCAACGCTCCGGTGTCTCACGGGCAAGCTCGACGGCCTCTGAAATGGCAGTGCCGAGAGAGCCCTGATGGAGAGGATTCTTAGTAAGGATATCCTTGCCTGCGCGGGTTGACATAGAAGGGGAAGGTGTGACCTGGGCGCCGAACACCTGCATCATTGAGCGGCGGTACGGCTTCTGCTCATAGCTGACCTTGACCTGATATACCGCAGCTTCGAGGCCGAACAGTTTTGCCGAATATGCGAGGGCCGTACCCCACTGTCCGGCACCGGTCTCGGTAGTGACGTTGGTGATTCCCTCCTGCTTGCAGTACCAGGCCTGGGCAAGGGCGGAATTGAGTTTGTGCGAACCTACCGGGCTCACGCTCTCGTTCTTGAAATATATGTGTGCGGGCGTGCCGAGCGCCTCTTCGAGGCCGTATGCGCGGACCAGCGGCGTGCTGCGGTAATAAGTGTACATCTCGCGCACCTTCTCGGGGATGTCGATCCAGCGGTCGGTGAAATTCAATTCCTGGCGGGAACACTCCTCGCAGAAAATCCTGCTGAGGTCCTCGACAGTGACCGGTTTCAACGTCTTGGGGTCAAGCATCGGAGCCGGCCTCACCGGCATATCGGCCTGGATGTTGTACCATTGTTTCGGGATCTGGTCTTCCGTAAGGAAAAATCTCTTCTGTTTCATACGCACTGACTAAACTAACTGGATGTAACATACAAATGTAATCAAAAAAAAGTAATATATTTGTATAATATAGTTGGCAAATCTCAATCACATCATAATGAAAAAGCATTTACTCATTGTTCTATCGGCAGTTGCACTCCTCGCAACGAGTGCCTGCAACCGTTTTGAAACGGTTAAGGGTGACCCTCTGGACACTCAGATCTACACACTTGACAACGGCCTTCAGGTCTATATGTCTGTCAACAAGGAGACCCCTCGCATCCAGACATACATCGCAGTCCGTGCAGGCGGCAAGAACGGCCCCGACAATTCAACCGGTCTCGCCCACTATTTCGAACACCTTATGTTCAAGGGCACACAGCAGTTCGGCACTTCCGACTATGCAGCCGAAGAACCTCTCCTGAACGAAATCGAAGACCTCTTCAACCTCTACCGCCAGACCACCGACGAGGCCGGACGCGCGGCTATCTATCACCGCATCGACTCTATCAGCTATGCTGCATCGCAGATCGCCATCCCTAACGAGTACGACAAGCTTATGGCAGTCATCGGTTCCGACGGCACCAACGCCTGGACCTCTATGGACGAAACCGTTTATCAGGAGAACATCCCTTCCAACCAGATCGACAACTGGGCGCGCATCCAGGCCGACCGCTTCAAGAATGTGGTCCTCCGCGGCTTCCACACCGAGCTCGAGACCATCTACGAAGAGAAGAACATGTCCCTCACCCAGGACAGCCGCAAGGTATGGGAAGCTCTCGACGCAGGCCTCTACCCTAACCATCCGTACGGTCAGCGCACCGTCCTCGGTACACAGGAACACCTCAAGAACCCTTCAATCACCGACGTGAAGAACTTCCACGATGCATACTATGTCCCTAACAACATCCGCATCTGCGTCGCAGGCGACTTCGACCCTAAGGAAATGGTCAGGACCATCGAGAAGTACTTCGGCGACTGGGAACCTAACAAGGACCTCAGCTTCCCTGAAATCAAGGCCGAAGAGCCTATCACCTCTCCTGTCGTAAAGGAAGTGTTCGGTCTTGAGGCCGAGAACGTCGCTCTCGGATGGAGATTCCCTGCAGCCAAGGACGGAATGAAGGACTATGCAGCCTCTACAATCGCCTCCTACGTTCTCTACAACGGTATGGCCGGACTCATCGACCTTGACGTATCCCAGCAGCAGAAGGTTCTCTCCCTCTTTGCAGGGGCACAGAATATGGCCGACTACAGCGAGTTCATCGCAATGGGCCACCCTAAGCAGGGCCAGACCCTCGAGGAGGTCCGCGACATCGCTCTTGAGGAGATCGCAAAGCTCCGTGCCGGCGACTTCGACGACAACCTCATCCCGGCATCCATCAATCAGATCAAGCGCAGCATGATGCGTTCTTATGAGAACAATTCAGCCCGCGCACAGATGTTCATCGAGGCTTTCATCGGAGGCATCGACTGGAAGGACTACTGCAAGCAGCTCGACTACCTCTCCGCCGTCACCAAGGAGGATGTAGTAGCGTTCGCGAACAAATATCTCGGCGACAACAACTACGTCGTCGTCTACAAGCGCCAGGGCATCGACGACACCGTCCAGAAGGTGTCAGCGCCGGCCATCACACCTATCGTCGCCAACCGCGACAACCAGAGCGACTTCCTCAAGGAGATCCAGGCCAGCGAGGTCAAGCCTATCGAGCCTCTCTACGTTGACTTCAGCAAGGATATGAGCCAGTTCAAGCTCGCCGACGGCGTGAACGTCCTCTACAAGAAGAATGAGACGAACGGACTCTTCCAGCTCACCATCGATTACAACTACGGCACCGTTGACAACCCTGCACTCGCACTTGCAGGCGACTACATCAGCTATCTCGGCACGGCCGATATGACCGCCGAGCAGTTCGCCGCCAAGATGTACGAGCTCGCCTGCGACGCCAGCTTCCGCGCAAGCACCTACAGTTCAACCATCTCTCTCTCCGGTCTGAGCGAGAATATGGCCGAGGCCCTGGCCCTTTTCGAGAATCTTGTCTGCAACGCCCGGGCCGACGAGGAAGTCCTTGCCGGTGTGAAGAGCGACATCCTCAAGAGCCGCGCCAACAACCTCAAGAACCAGAACAGCTGCTTCAACGCCCTCTACAACTATGTGGTTTACGGTGAAGAGCATATCAAGTCTTCAAGACTCTCCAACAAGGATCTCGAGAAGGTCACCTCGGAAGACATCTTCGCGGCCGTCAAGGAAATCCTCTCAAAGGGCCACGAGATTTCATACTATGGACCTATGGGCGAATCCGAGTTCAAGGATGCGTTTGCCTGCCACTATATCGCAGAAGGCGCGACCGCACTCCCTGAAAGATACGCACGCCAGCTTCCTACCGCCGGAAACAAGGTTTACATCGCCCAGTACGACGCCAACCAGATCCGCTACCGCCAGATCAGCAACCGCGGTGAAAGTTACCAGCCGGAGATCCAGCCTGTCCTGAGCCTCTACAACGAATACTTCGGAGGCGGAATGAACACGATTGTCTTCCAGGAGATGCGCGAAGCCCGCGGTCTCGCATACTCCGCAAACGCACGTCTCTACGGTCCTGATTACGCCGACGACACCTATCAGTTCGAGGCATTCATCGCAACCCAGAACGACAAGACGCAGACAGCCATCGAGGCCTTCGACGAGATCATCAACGACATGCCTGCTTCAGAAGCCGCCTTCGGCGTGGCCAAGGAAGCCCTCATCACCAGCTGCCGCACCCAGCGCATCATCAAGTCACGCGTCCTCGATTCCTTCAAGAGCTGCCGTCAGCTCGGCATCTCCGAGCCTCTCGTCAGGAAGATATTCGAAGATGTTCAGGGTATGACTCTCGACGACGTCGTCAAGTTCCAGCAGGAATGGATCAAGGGCCGCGATTACAATTATGTGATCCTCGGTGACGTCAAGGATCTTGACATGAACTATCTCAAGACCCTCGGAGACATTGAGATTGTTCCTGTCGAAAAGGCATTCGGCTATTAATATCTTTACCGGACGCAAAATATTCCTTATATTTGCGCCCGGTTTCCGCGCCCTTAGTTTAATGGATAGAATTTAGGATTCCGGTTCCTACGATAGGCGTTCGATTCGCCTAGGGCGTACAAATATGAAGGCATTTCTTTTCCCCGGCCAGGGAGCCCAGTTTCCGGGCATGGCCAAAGTGCTCTATGAGTCCTCGAAAGAGGCCGGGAATCTGATGGAAAGGGCCAATGAGATTCTTGGATTCCGCATCACCGACATTATGTTCAACGGCACGGAAGAAGATCTCAAGGCAACCGGAGTCACCCAACCCGCCATTTTTCTTCATTCCGTAGCGCTTGCGCTCTGCGGCGGTGTCGGCGATGCCGATATGGCGGCAGGACATTCGCTTGGAGAATTCTCCGCCCTCGTGGCGGCGGAAGCCATCAGTTTTGAAGACGGCCTCAGGCTTGTCGCTACCCGCGCTTCCGCAATGCAGAAGTGCTGCGAGGCGGTTCCTGGAGGAATGGCTGCGGTCATCGGGATGCCGAACAGCCGGGTTGAAGAAATATGCGCCGGCATCGACGGGACGGTGGTACCCGCGAACTACAACAGCGACGGGCAGCTGGTGATCAGCGGCGAAAAGGCCGCAGTGGCCGCAGCCTGCGAGGCCCTGAAGGCCGCCGGGGCGAAGCGCGCACTGCCGCTCGGAGTCGGGGGCGCTTTCCACTCCCCTCTGATGGAGCCGGCACGCGCCGAACTCGCCGAAGCCATCAAGGCCACCGAAGTGCGCACACCGAAGTTTCCCGTCTACCAGAACGCCTCCGCCTGCGCGGAAACCGACCCTGCGCGCATTAAGGAGAATCTGCTGAAGCAGCTGACTTCGCCCGTGAGATGGGTCCAGAGCGTCAAGGCGATGCTCGCCGACGGCGCTTCAGACTTCCTGGAAATAGGTCCGGGGACCGTTCTGCAAGGACTTGTGAAGCGAATTGCGGCAGCCGAACAAAAAGAAGTGAATATCACCGGGATTCAATGACAGAATTCCGGTTTTTTATTCGTATATTTGTATGTTCGCGCAGAAGCGCCCCGAATAACTCAAAACTAATCAAAATTATATCTCGAATATTATGGCTAAAGAAAAGAAATTCATCACCTGTGATGGTAATCAGGCCGCGTCGAACATCGCATATCTGTTCAGCGAGCACGCGGCCATCTACCCTATCACACCGTCTTCTACAATGGCGGAGAATGTAGACGAGTGGGCCGCTCACGGAAAGAAGAACCTCTGGGGCGAAACCGTAAAGGTTACTGAAATGCAGAGCGAAGCCGGTGCAGCCGGCGCGGTTCACGGTTCTCTCCAGGCCGGCGCTCTCACCACCACCTACACCGCTTCCCAGGGCCTTCTTCTGATGATCCCTAACATGTACAAGATTGCAGGTGAAATGCTCCCGGCCGTTTTCCACGTGTCCGCCCGCGCGCTCGCATCACACGCCCTTTCCATTTTCGGAGACCATCAGGACGTAATGGCCTGCCGCCAGACCGGCTTCGCGATGCTCGCGTCCGGTTCTGTCCAGGAGGCTCAGGACCTCGCTGCCGTAGCACATCTTTCAGCCATCAAGGCTTCAGTGCCTTTCCTTCACTTCTTCGACGGTTTCCGCACATCACACGAGATCCAGAAGATCGAGACCATCGACGAGGCCGACCTCAAGGCGATGGTAAGCGACAAGGCTCTTGAGTCATTCCGAAAGAGAGCCCTCAACCCGGAGGCCCCTGTCACCCGCGGCACCGCACAGAACGGTGACGTCTATTTTCAGGCAGTAGAGTCACGCAATCAGGTATATGATGCTGTTCCTGACATCGTCGCACGCTATATGGGCGAGATCAGCGAACTCACCGGACGCGTTTACCGTCCGTTCGAATACTATGGCGCGAAGAATGCCGAGTGCGTGATCGTCGCCATGGGATCCGTGACCGAAACCATCAAGGAGACCATCGACTACCTTTCAGAGCACGGACGCAAATACGGTCTCGTCACCGTCCACCTCTATCGTCCTTTCTCAGAGAAATATTTCCTCAAGGTACTTCCTAAGAGCGTCAAGAAGATTGCCGTCCTCGACCGCGCCAAGGAGCCGGGCGCTCTCGGAGAGCCTCTCTTCCTCGACGTCAAGGCACTCTTCCAGGGCAAGGACAACGCGCCTCTCATCATAGGCGGCCGCTACGGTCTCAGCTCAAAGGACACATCACCTGCACAGATCATCGCAGTATTCGACAACCTCGAGCGCAAGGCGCCAAAGTCAGACTTCACCATCGGCATCGTCGACGACGTCACCTTCAAGAGCCTCCCTGTCAAGGGCGAGATCTCCATCGTGAAGAAGGGCACCACGGAGTGCAAGTTCTACGGACTCGGCTCAGACGGTACCGTCGGCGCCAACAAGAACACCATCAAGATCATCGGTACCCACACCGACAAATACTGCCAGGCATACTTCGACTACGATTCGAAGAAATCAGGCGGCTACACCTGCTCTCACCTCCGCTTCGGTGACAGCCCTATCAAGGCGCCATACCTCGTCTCCACCCCTGACTTCGTTGCCTGCCACGTACCTTCATATCTTGAGAAATACGATGTTCTCAAGGGCATCAAGGATGGCGGCAGCCTCCTCCTCAACTCTCTCTGGAACGAGGAAGAGACCCTCAAGCGCATCCCTGACCACGCGAAAGCCACCATCGGCCGCAAGCACATCAGGCTCTATATAATCAACGCCACCAAGATTGCTGCTGAAATAGGCCTCGGCGGAAGAACCAACACCATCCTCCAGAGCGCATTCTTCAAGATTACAGGCATCATCCCTTACGAGGACGCAGTCAAATATATGAAGGACGCAGCCCTCAAGAGCTACGGCAAGAAAGGCGAGAACGTAGTCAACATGAACTACGCAGCCATAGACCGCGGCGGCGAATTCACCGAAGTCGCTGTTCCCGCTTCCTGGGCCAAGATCAACGCCAAGTTCGTCAACCCGAACGCAAGCCGCCTCGCCACTCCGTTCGTCAAGGACGTTGCCGACATCGTCAATGCACAGTGCGGCGACACCCTTCCGGTCAGTGCATTCCTTCCATACCAGGACGGCACGATGCCTGCAGGCACTGCAGCTTATGAGAAGCGCGGCATTGCAGTCAGCGTACCTGTATGGGACGCAGAGAAATGTATCCAGTGCAACAGTTGTGCATTCGTCTGCCCTCACGCAGCCATCCGTCCGTTCCTTCTTACTGCCGATGAGGCTGACGCAGCTCCAAAGAGCGTCAAGACTGCAGACGGCAAGTCCAACCTCAAGGGGTACAAATACGCTCTCGCCGTTTCAGTCGCAGACTGTGCCGGTTGCGGCAACTGCGTTGACGTATGTCTCGCAAAGGAGAAGGCCCTCGTAATGGCCGACTACCTCGAGAACACCGCAGAGCAGGCCAACTTCGACTACCTCAACTCTAAGGTCGGCTACAAGACTCCATTCGACCCTAAGTCAAATATGAAGAACGCCCAGTTCGCACAGCCTCTCTTCGAATTCTCCGGAGCCTGCGCAGGTTGCGGCGAGACCCCGTACATCAAGAACATCACCCAACTCTTCGGCGACCATATGATGATTGCCAACGCAACCGGATGTTCTTCAATCTACGGTGCTTCCTTCCCTGCTTCTCCATATTGCACCAATGCCAACGGCCATGGTCCTGCCTGGCAGAATTCCCTTTTCGAGGACTTCTGCGAATTCGGTCTCGGTATGCACCTCGGTTCAGACCGTGTCCGCGAGACGGTAGCGGCATTGATGGCAAAGGGCCTCGAGTGCGAGAAGTGCTCAGACGAGATGAAGGCTCTCTTCCAGAAGTGGCTTGACAACAAGAACGACTATGCAGCTACCCGCGAGGTGTGCGACGCTCTCGTGCCTATGATGGAAGCCTGCGGTTGCGACACCTGCAAGAGCCTCCTCAACCTCAAGCAGTTCATCCCTGCACGCAGCCAGTGGATCTTCGGCGGCGACGGTGCATCATACGATATCGGCTACGGCGGACTTGATCACGTCCTCGCCTCAGGTGAGAACGTCAACATCCTCGTTCTTGATACCGAAGTTTACTCTAACACCGGCGGCCAGTCTTCAAAGGCCACACCTGCAGGCGCAATCGCCAAGTTCGCCGCTTCAGGCAAGAAGATCCGCAAGAAGGATCTCGGTATGATGGCTATGAGCTATGGCTACGTCTATGTAGCCCAGGTGGCAATGGGTGCAAGCCCTGTTCAATATATGAACGCTATCAAGGAGGCTGAAGCATACGACGGTCCATCACTCATCATCGCATACGCACCTTGTATCAATCACGGACTCAAGGCCGGTATGGGCTTGAGCCAGAAGGAAGAGAAACTTGCCGTTGAATGTGGTTACTGGCATCTCTACCGCTATAACCCGGCACTCGAAGTCACCGGCAAGAACCCGTTCACTCTCGACTCCAAGGAGCCTGACTGGACCAAGTTCCAGGATTTCCTCAAGGGTGAGGTTCGCTTTGCTTCCCTTCAGAAGCTCTTCCCTGAAACCGCAGGCGAACTTCTTGCCAAGACCGAAGAGTTCGCAAAGATCCGTCTCGAGACCTACAAGAAACTCGCGAATCAGTAGCGCAAGCAAATGCATTGCATCGGTTCATCGCAGGGCTTTGTCCTGCTTTGGGCCCCCGCCGAAGTCAGACTCGAAAGAGTCTGGCTTCTTCTATTTATGGGCGGCTCAGAATATTGAAGCACAATGCTTTACAAAATAGCATTGACATATATCGTCAAGAAATGCACAAAGGTGGGCCGAATTACAATAGAGGGATATCTACTTAGTGGAAATCATAATGACCGCCTCTGTATTTGTTTTTGCGTATTTCTTGAAGTTAGGATCATCTTTAAACTTGATGATACTCATAGACTCGATATTCGAAGATTGCGTCGACATGAATTCTTCCTTTGACTTAACTTTACCATCGATGACATAAACAATTTCATGTCCATCCACGCCAAGCACCGTGATTGTTTCGTCAGTTGCACCTTTCTCCAGTTTTGTAGTCGCAAAAACCTTGACGTCGGTTGGAGTCTGTTCATTAAAGTCGGTGGTAAAGACAACGTGAACATCGTCACTCACAGTGTAAGAGGTAATGGTCT
>JAZLGQ010000005.1:0-13333 GCA_045616385.1 Candidatus Cryptobacteroides sp. | reverse complement strand
TTCGGGATATGCCTTGCCGAATTCATCGATCGCGCAGGCACCAACCTTCGCAAAGGTGTACTCCACCTCGTGGCCGAAGCGCTTGCAGACGGCGTCCACAACCTTCACGGCCTGTTCAACCACTTCCGGGCCTATGCCGTCTCCCGGCAACTTGGCTATCTTCAGTCTCATATATTCAGATTTTCAATGATGTTCAACATTTTGACCGTCGCCTTGATGGCGGCTTCAGTCTGGTCGGAATCAATGCCGCGGGTCTTGAACTCATAACCGTCGCTGTTCCAGAAGATGGTGGTGGCTACGAGTGCATCGGTTTTTCCTCCCGGAGGGATTGTGACCTGGTAATCGGTGAGCACGGGGTGCTTCTTGCCGAGCTTGTCGTAGATTTTCCAGAGCGCGTTCATAAATGCGTTGTACTGACCGTCTCCGATGGCGGAAGCCTCATACTCCTTGCCGGCAATGCTCACCTTGATCATGGCAACAGGCCTCATCCCGTGTGACAGCTGAAGGGAGTAGTTCAGTACGTGAATGCTGTCCGGGGCCTCAATGTGGCCGCTCTTCAATACGTCTGCGACTATGAAAGGAAGGTCTTCTGCAGCGAGCGCTTCTTTCTTGTCGCCCAATTCCACAACCCTTTGAGTAACCAACTTCACCTGCTCAGGGGTGAGGCTGATGCCTAATTTATCCAGGTTTTTGATGATGTTCGCCTTGCCGCTCATCTTGCCGAGCGCATAGGTGCGCTCGCGGCCGAAACGCTGCGGAAGCAGTGCGTTTGCATAGAGATTGTCCTTGCTGTCGCCGTCGGCGTGAATGCCGCTGCTCTGCGTGAAGACATTTTCCCCGATGACCGGTTCGTTTGAAGGTATGCGTATGCCGGAAATGCTCTCGACATACTTGCAGACGTGAGTCAGCCGGCTCTCGTCTATATTCGTGTGAATCTCCGCCTGGTCGTGCAGCGCAGCAACCACGGCGGCAATCGATGCGTTGCCGCAACGCTCCCCAAGTCCGTTGACTGTGGTGTGGACACCGTTGAATCCGGCCTTCACGGCGGCAAAGGTATTGGCCACGGCCATTGCATAGTCGTTGTGGCCGTGATAGTCGAAATGAATGTCAGGGAAGCACTCCCGCATCTTGAGACATTGTCCGTAGGCAGACCACGGGTTCTGCACGCCGAGCGTGTCCGGCAACATAAAACGCTTGATCGGGAGTTCCTTCAGAGCCTCTATCAGCTGGAAGACGTAATCCTGGGAATCTGCGATTCCATTTGACCAGTCCTCGAGGTAGATGTTCGCGCTGAGTCCCCTCGCCTGCGCCTTGTCAATGACGCGCGAAATGTCGGCGACGTGCTCCTGCGGAGTCTTGCGGAGCTGTTTTGAAAGATGCCTCAGCGAGCCTTTCGCAAGTATGTTGATGACCTTGCCGCCGCCATCGGCTATCCAGTCCACGGACAGTCCGTCGTCGATGAATCCGAGAGCTTCGACCTTGTCGAGGCAGCCTTTGCCCGCAGCCCATTCGCAGATACGTCCGAATGCCTCGAACTCACCCTTGGAGACACGTGTGGATGCCACTTCGATGCGGTCGACGTGCAGTTCGTCTATAAGCAGCCCGGCGATTGCGAGCTTCTCGCTTACGTTGAAACTGACGCCGGCGGTCTGCTCACCATCGCGGAGGGTGGTATCCATTATTTCGAATGAGTTGACCATACTATCTGTGGCTTCTTTCGTATTCTTCAATCTTGTCCTTGTTGCTGAGGAGATAGTCGATATCGTCCAATGCATTCATCAGACAGTATTTCTTGTATCCGTTCAGTTCAAAATGCTCGCTGCGTCCCGACATCAGGTTGGTGACAGTCTGGTTGGGAACGTCAACCTTGACCTTCATCTTTGGATTGTCGCAAATATTTGCGAACAATTCGGACAGGAACACCTCGCTCACGACGACAGGAAGGACGAAATTGTTGAGTTCGTTGTTCTTGTGGATATCTGCAAAGAAGCTTGATATGACCACTCTGAAACCATAACCGGCGATGGCCCAGGCCGCATGCTCGCGGCTGGAGCCTGAACCGAAATTCTTGCCGGCGACGAGTATCTCTCCGCTGAAGCGCCCATCGTTGAGAGGGAACGCAGGGCGGGGATTGCCGTTCTCGTCGTAGCGCCAGTCCCTGAAAAGGTTCTCACCAAAGAATTTTTCGTCCCTGGTGGTAGCCTTGAGGAAGCGGGCCGGAATTATCTGGTCGGTGTCTATGTTTTCTACCGGAATCGGTACGCAGGTGCTCTCTATTATGTCGAATTTCTGTTTCATAGCAATTCTCTAGGGTCAGTTACAACTCCGGTCACGGCTGCAGCGGCGGCAGTGAGAGGGCTTGCAAGGAAGGTTCTCGAACCCGGTCCCTGGCGGCCTTCGAAGTTGCGGTTGCTTGTACTTACGGCATATTTGCCCGCAGGAATCTTGTCATCGTTCATTGCGAGACAAGCAGAACAGCCGGGCTGGCGGATCTCGAATCCGGCCTCTCCAAGAATCTTGTCAAGGCCCTCGTCCTCTATCTGCTTCTTGACTGCCCAGGATCCCGGAACTAGCCAGGCGGTCACGCCCTCGGCCTTCTTCCTGCCCCTGGCAATCGAAGCAAAGGCGCGGAAATCCTCGATGCGGCCGTTGGTGCAGGCGCCGAGGAAAACATAATCCACCTTTTGGCCGAGAAGACGGTCGCCGCTGGCGAGCCCCATATAGGAAAGTGCCTTCTTGCTGCTGCTTGACGGAATCTTGCCGCCGATAGGCATACCCATTCCCGGATTTGTCCCATAGGTGATCATAGGCTGCACCTCTGCGGCATTGAACACCACCTCACGGTCGAACACTGCATCCTTGTCGCTGGAAAGTGTCTTCCAATAGGCGAGGGCCTTGTCCCAGTCTTCGCCCTTCGGAGCGTATTCGCGTCCCTTGAGATAGTTGAAAGTCGTCTCGTCAGGCGCAATGAAGCCTCCGCGGGCACCCATTTCGATGGTAAGGTTGCAGAGAGTCAGACGACCTTCCATAGTGAGCGAACGGACGGCTGATCCCCTGTATTCGACAAAATACCCGGTTGCACCGCTCGTGGTAAGCTTCATCATAATGTAGAGAGCCAGGTCCTTGGCTGTCACTCCCCTTCCAAGCTTGCCTTCCACGCGGATGCTCATCGACTTCGGCTTCTGCTGGAGGATGCACTGCGATGCGAGCACCATCTCGACCTCGGACGTGCCGATGCCGAATGCGACAGCGCCCATTGCGCCGTGAGTGGAGGTGTGCGAATCTCCACACACAATCGTCATTCCCGGCAGAGAGAGACCTTTCTCGGGGCCGACAACGTGAATGATTCCGTTGTTCTTGTCAAGCATCCCGTAATGAGTCAGGCCGAATTCCTTTGCGTTGTGTTCAAGCGCGTCCACCTGCGCCTTCGATACAGGATCGGCGATGGGCTTGTCCTGGTCGTGGGTTGGCGTATTATGGTCCGGCATACAGAAGATGCGGTCCGGACGCAGACATCTGATACCCCTCTCGCGAAGGCCGTCAAATGCCTGAGGAGAAGTCACCTCGTGGCAGTAGAGCCTGTCGATGTAGAGCTGCTGAGGCCCGTCCTCGACATCCGACACCACGTGCGAATCCCATATTTTATCGAATAGTGTGTTCATTATTACTTCTTTGCGTTTTCAGGACGGAGTGCACGGACTGTGACTGCGGTGCGCCACATTTCGCTTTCGCGGAGAGCCTTGAGCTCTTTCTCGAGGCCTTCACGATAGTCAGGCTGGCTGTTGGCGTCGATTGATATCTGAGCTTCGTTGCCGCACTTTACGCTTGCGTAGAGCTTCTGGACCACGGGCTTGATGGCATCGTGGAACGGACCCATCCAGTCGAGGGCGCCGCGCTGGGCGGTCGTTGAACAGTTGGCGTACATCCAGTCCATACCTTTTGCCGCGAACAGAGGCATAAGTGACTGGGTAAGCTCCTCTACGGTCTCGTTGAATGCCTCGCTTGGAGAGTGGCCGTTCTCGCGGAGAACTTCGTACTGGGCTGAAAGGAGTCCCTGAATGGCACCCATAAGGGATCCGCGCTCGCCTGTGAGGTCGGATGTCGCCTCGCGCTGGAAGGTGGTCTCGAAGAGGTAGCCGGAACCGATGCCGATGCCGGGAGCGATGGTGTTCTGCATAGCCTTGCCGGATACATCCTGATAAACTGCATATGATGAATTGATGCCGCGGCCCTCAAGGTAGAGTGAACGGACGGTGGCACCCGAGCCCTTAGGGGCTACCATAATCACGTCGATGTCCTCAGGAGGCACGCAGCCTGTGCGGTCGCTCCAGGTGATTGCAAAACCGTGTGAGAAATAGAGGGTCTTGCCTGGGGTGAGGTATGGCTTCATTTTCGGCCATACGGACATCACTGCCGCGTCTGAAAGGAGACACATTATGATGTCACCCTTCTCGCAGGCCTCCTCGATGCCGAAGAGGGTCTGTCCCGGAACCCATCCGTCGTTGACAGCCTTGTCGAAGGTCTTGCCCGCACGCTGGCCGACGATGACCTTGAAGCCGTTGTCGCGAAGATTGAGCGACTGGCCCGGGCCCTGAACGCCATAGCCGATCACTGCGATAGTCTTGTCCTTAAGTGTCTCACGAGCCATCTCGAGAGTAAATTCTTCGCGGGTTACTACATTTTCTTCAACTCCGCCAAAATTCATCTTTGCCATAACAATTGAATTTTAATGAATGTTTATTATCTGTTGTTTCTTTCTCTTTCTTCAAGGAATGAGGTGACGATGTCACGCTCTCTGTCAGACCTCTCATTGTCGATTTCATAAAAGGCCTTCACCACGTCAACCTTTTTCTCAATCTGCTGGACAGCGGCCCTGCAGAGGGTCTCCGTGGTTCTTGTCGTAATTTTGAACTTGTGGATGCCGTTGATCCTGGACGGATAGACGAGCAGCTTCTCAATATTCATACTGCGTCTCGTGAATATGCCGGCTATGGAACTGAGGAGACCAACCTGATTCTCGGTATAAGCCGTTATTTCAAAAAGTTTCTCATTTTCCATATTTAAACCATTCTTTTGAATTCAACATAATTTCATTGACGCTCTTTCCCGGCGGTATCATCGGGAACACGTTGTCCTCTTCTTCCACGTGGACGTTCAGGATGAAAGGCCTGTCGTCGGCGAACATCCGCGCAATCGCCGACGACAGGTCCTTCCTGTCCTCCACGCTGGCGATATCAATGCCATACGCCTGTGCAATCTTCTCGAAATCAGGATTTATCATCCTGGTGGCGGAATAGCGCTTGTCAAAGAAGAGCTGCTGCCACTGGCGCACGTTGCCCAGCCAGTTGTTGTTGAGAAGGATTATCTTTACGCCTGTACCTTCCTGCATTATCGTTCCGAATTCCTGGATGGTCATCTGCAGGCCGCCGTCTCCGACAAACAGGCAGACCTGACGGTCGGGTGCCGCAGTCTTGGCTCCGATGGCAGCGGGCAGACCGAAACCCATCGTGCCGAGTCCGCCGGAAGAAAGGAGGCTGCGCCCCTGACGGAAACGTGAATAGCGGGCTGCAAGCATCTGGTTCTGACCTACGTCGGTCACGACTATCGCCCTGCCGTCGCAGGCTTCGGCGACCCTGGCTATGACCTCACCCGGCTTGACCATACCGTAGCACGGGTTGATCTCAGGATCGATGACCTTCGCCTTTTCGGTGTCCTTGCAGAACTCGGCGACCGACATCCATTCCTTTCGTGTGTGCGCGTCCATCTCATCGGTAAGACGCGCGAGGACGGCCTTGGCATCACCGAGGATTCCCAGGTCAACCTTGACATTCTTGTTTATTTCAGAGGCATCGATGTCGATATGGATCTTCTTTGCCTGCTTTGCATATGTGTTGACGGTGCCGGTGACGCGGTCGTCGAATCTCATTCCGACGGCAATGAGCAGATCGCATTCCTGGGTCATCGTGTTCGGGGCGAGGTTGCCGTGCATTCCGACCATACCCAAATAATGAGGATCGTCCGAATAAAGGGCGCTGAGGCCGAGAAGCGTTGATCCGGCAGGAATGTCACCTTTGGCGAGGAATGCCGCCAGTTCCTTTTCAGCACCCGAATGGGTGATGCCCTGGCCGAAGACGACGAAAGGCTTTTCCGCCTTGTTTATCATCTTGACCGCTTCTTCTATCGATTCCTCGGAAGGCTCCGGCACGGGGACATAGCTTCTGATGAACGAGCACTTTGCCTCGACATACTCTGCGAGGCCGACCTGCGCATCCTTGGTGAGGTCCAGGACTACAGGACCCGGACGGCCGCTGCCTGCGATGTAGGCGGCCCTGGCCACAGCTTCCGCAATATCCTGAGGACGGCGGACCTGATGAGCCCACTTGGTGATAGGGGTCGTGAGGCCTATGAGGTCGGTTTCCTGGAAAGCATCGGTGCCGAGGGCTGCATTTGACACCTGTCCGGCAATTACGACGACAGGGGTCGAATCGATCATCGCATCGGCAACGCCGGTGATGACGTTGGTAGCGCCGGGGCCTGAGGTGACGATCACGAAGGCCGGATCCCCTTTTACGCGGGCATATCCCTGCGCCGCGTGGATTGCTCCCTGCTCGTGCCTTACGAGTATATGGTGGAGCTTGTCACGGTAGTCGTAGAGTTTGTCATAGACAGGCATTATCTGACCACCCGGGTATCCGAAAATGGTGTCAACGCCCTGTGCGATGAGAGATTCGAGGAGAATCTCAGCACCGGTAATCTTCTTTCCTGCTTTCTCGCTCATATTTCTAGTCTTCAATTATCCTTCTTCCACCCTTGTCGGCGCTGCTGACCATCGATGCATAGGCCTTGAGGCTCTTTGCTACAGGACGCTGGCGGAAAGGCGGGGTGAATGCCTTCCTGCCACGTGCGAGCTCCTCCGCCCTGCGGACCTCAAGCTCTTCGTCGCTGAGATGGACGTTTATGCTGCGTGAAGGTATGTCGATTTCAATGATGTCTCCGTCGCGGAGCAGGCCGATGTTGCCGCCTGCGGCCGCCTCAGGAGAGATGTGGCCGATGCTGAGTCCGGAAGTGCCGCCGCTGAAGCGGCCGTCGGTGATGAGGGCGCACTCCTTCCCGAGGTGCATTGATTTGATGTAGGATGTAGGATAAAGCATTTCCTGCATTCCAGGACCGCCTTTAGGGCCTTCGTAATTGATAACCACGCAGTCGCCCTTCCTGACCTTGCCTCCGAGGATGCCGTCAACGGCCGATTCCTGAGAGTCGAATACCTTTGCCGGGCCGCAGAAATGCCAGAGGCTTTCATCGACGCCGGCAGTCTTGATGACGCAGCCGTCGGCGGCTATGTTGCCGAAAAGGACTCCGAGTCCTCCGTCCTTGGTGTACGCGTGCTCAAGGCTGCGGATGCATCCGTTTTCACGGTCGGTGTCGAAGCTTTCCCATTTCGTGTCCTGCGATGCCATCAGAGTGGTCCTGCGTCCGGCGGGAGCAGCCGAGTAAATGGCTTTTGCTTCCTCTCCGGCATTGTCTCCGGTGATGTCGTACCTGTCCAGCGCTTCGCCGAGGGTCATACCGTCGATGCGGCCGACGCTGCGGTCAACGAGACCGGCCTTGGCAAGTTCGGCCATAATGCCGAAGACACCGCCAGCGCGACCGACATCCTGTATATGATATTTCTGTGTGTTCGGGGCAACCTTGCAGATGCAAGGGACCTTGCGTGAGAGTTTGTCTATGTCTTCCATCACGAAGTCAACCTCGGCTTCACCGGCGACTGCGAGGAGATGGAGAACGGTATTCGACGAACCGCCCATCGCTATGTCCATTGTCATTGCGTTCAGGAACGCCTGGCGTGTGGCTATGCTGCGCGGGAGCACGGAATCGTCGTCGTTGTCGTAGTACTTGCGGGTGTTCTCAACTATCTGACGGGCCGCCTTAAGCAGAAGTTCCTTGCGGAGAACGTGGGTTGCAAGGACTGTCCCGTTGCCCGGAAGGGCGAGGCCTATCGCCTCTGTGAGGCAGTTCATCGAATTGGCCGTGAACATACCGGAGCAGCTGCCGCAGGTAGGACAGGCGCAGTTTTCAATCCGGTCGACGTCGTTGTCGCTGACGGACGGGTCGGCGGACTTTACCATCACATCGATAAGGTCGAGACGTGCGGCGCCGAGAACACCGGCTTCCATAGGACCGCCGGATACGAAGATGGTCGGGATGTTGAGCCTCATCGCGGCTATGAGCATACCGGGAGTGATCTTGTCGCAGTTGCTGATGCACACGAGAGCATCGGCCTTGTGGGCGTTGACCATATACTCGACGCTGTCTGCGATTATGTCGCGGGACGGCAGCGAATAGAGCATCCCGTCGTGGCCCATAGCTATTCCGTCGTCTATAGCAATGGTGTCGAACTCGGCGGCAAAGCAGCCGAGACGCTCTATCTCTTCTTTTACAATCTGAGCCGCGTCGTGCAGATGGACGTGGCCCGGAACAAACTGAGTGAATGAATTCGCAATTGCGATGACGGGCTTTCCGAACTGTTCTCTTTTCATTCCGTTGGCCAGCCATAGAGACCTGGCGCCGGCCATTCTTCTACCTTCAAAGGTAACGCTGCTACGTAACTTCATAACCGAAAAAAAATTAACCTCCCTACAGATCGCACCTACTGACTAACACTAACTTGCATCAAAGATATGTAATAATTTATAATAAACCAAATTTTTGCCCACAGACTATCGTGATTTTAGGATTTACATATTTTCTGACACTTTCTTTCCGGTAGTTTTTTTAATTTTTTATTACGGATTGTTACTTGCAAAACGATTATTGATTATATTTGTAGTCGTTGGTTAGGAAAAATATCGATATGAAACTCACGTTCATCGGTGCCGGAAATATCGGCGGGGCCGCTGCAATAGGCCTTGCCAAATCATCAGCCGTCCCGGCAGGCGACATATTTGTGACGGCCCTCCACGAGAAAAGCCTGAAAAGATTCGCAAAGTACGGAATCAGGACTTCTCTTGACAACATCGATGCAGTCAAGGGAGCGGACATCGTGTTCTACGCCGTCAAGCCCTGGCAGATGGAAGCGGTGGCCGCCCAGACAAAGGATGCTCTCGACTATGACAGACAGATGATAGTGTCCATCGCCCCCGGTGTTTCTGCCGACGACCTGAAGAAATGGTTTGAAAAGTCCGGCTCAAAGCCGTCCATCGCATACGTCATCCCGAACACTGCAATCGAAATCGGTGAAAGTATGACTTTCATCTCACCTGTCACCGCATCCGAGGAGCAGACCGGGATGCTCAGGAACCTTTTCGACAAGGCAGGCAAGGCGCTTGTAGTCCCTCTTGACAATATGATTGCGGGCACCCGCGTCGCATCCTGCGGGATAGCCTATGCGATGCGCTATATCTCCGCATCAGAAAAGGGCGCCAGGACCCTCGGCCTCGCCGAAAATGACATACAGAAAGTTGTATGCCAGACCGTCCTCGGAGCCTCGGAACTGATAAGGACCAATAAGTCCGATCCGGAGAAAGAAATAGATAAGGTGACAACACCTAACGGTATGACTATCAAGGGTCTGAACGCTATGGAAGATGCTGGGTTCTCGACCGCCGTCCAGAAGGGACTGGCCGTTGACACCCGCAAGAAACGCCGCATAGTTGTAAAGGTCGGCAGCAATGTCCTCACCCGTCACGACGGAGCCCTCGACACCACCCGCGTATCTGCCATAGTAGACCAGATCGTCGCCGTGCGCAGGCAGGGTTTCGAGGTTGTGCTCGTAACCAGCGGTGCAGTCGCCTGCGGCCGCTCCCTCATACGCCAGAACGACAAGCTCGATGACGTCCAGCAGCGCCAGCTCTATTCTGCAATAGGCCAGGTTCGCCTGATGGACCTCTATTATAAGCTGTTCATCGATTACGGCATCAACGTGGGCCAGATACTCACGATGAAGAAGAATTTCTCGACCAGGCGCGAGTACAACAACCAGCGCAACTGTGTGGAAGTGATGCTTCAGAGCGGAGTCGTGCCTGTCGTCAACGAGAATGACACAGTCAGCATCAAGGAACTTATGTTCACCGACAATGACGAACTGTCCGGACTTGTTGCCACGATGGTTGGCGCCGAGGCGCTCATAATACTCACCAACGTTGACGGAGTCTACTCCGGAGACCCTTCGGCGAATGGCTCTGCAGTCATCCCGACACTCCGGCGCGGTGAAGACTATGACAAGTTCGTCACCGATGCAAAGAGCGGATTCGGACGCGGCGGGATGACATCCAAATGCCATATCGCATCCGTCACAGCCGCCACCGGCGTGAAGGTCATCATCGCCAACGGCAACCGTGACAACATAATAGTCGATGTGCTGACAAGACCTGAAAGCACGATCCACACAGAATTCCTTCCCGAATGATGAACGAAACAATCATTAATGCGAAAAAGGCCGTCAGGAGCCTGATAGGCGTGTGCGACGGAAGACGCGCTGACGTCCTTCTGAAGCTCGCCGACGCCATCGTCGCATCGGCCGGCGAACTGCTTGCGGCAAATGCCTTGGACCTTGCATCGATGGATCCTGCGAATCCTCTTTATGACCGCCTGAAGCTTACCGGAGATCGCCTTGACGGCATTGCCGCCGATATGCGCAAAGTAGCAGCCCTTCCATCTCCGGTCGGGCGCGTCCTTGCTGAAAGGACTCTCCCAAATGGTCTGAAACTGCGCAAGGTAAGCGTGCCTTTCGGCGTGATCGGTGTGATTTATGAGGCTCGCCCTAACGTGACCTTCGACGTGTTCTCGCTTTGCTTCCGCAGCGGCAACGTGACGCTCCTCAAGGGTGGCCGCGATGCCGACAACAGCAACCGTGCCGCCGTAGCGCTGATCAAGCGTGTGCTGACTTCTGAAGGCATCGACGCTGACGCGGTGAATCTTCTCCCCGCCACTCACGAAGCGGTCGGCGAACTGCTTGGTGCGACAGGATATGTCGACCTCGTAATTCCGCGCGGCAGCAGACGTCTGATCGACTTTGTCCGCGACAATGCAAAGGTGCCGTGCATAGAGACTGGTGCCGGTGTCGTGAACACTTATTTCGATGCGGATGCCGACCTTCAGAAAGGAATACGCATCGTTACCAACGGCAAGACCCGCAGGGTCAGCGTCTGCAATGCCCTCGATTGCCTCATAGTCCACTCCGGAAGGCTTCCGGACCTGCCTGAACTGGTGTCGCAGATGCATCAGGTCACGCTTTTTGCAGACGGGCGCGCCTATGCCGCCCTGGACGGCAGATTCCCTGCCGGGAAACTTCAGCACGCCACGGAAGACTCGTTCGGTACTGAATTTATGGACTACAGGATGGCCGTCAGGACCGTTGACAGCCTGGACGAAGCCATAGCTCACATCGACCGTTACGGCTCCGGGCACAGCGAGACCATCGTAACCGAAAACAATGCTGCAGCGCAGCGTTTCCAGAACGAGGTCGACGCAGCCTGCGTATATGTCAACGCCCCGACGAGCTTCACCGACGGCGCGCAGTTCGGGCTGGGGGCCGAGATAGGGATCAGCACTCAGAAGCTCGGCGCGCGCGGACCTATGGGGCTGGAAGAGATTACAAGTTATAAATGGCTCATTGAGGGCGAAGGACAGACAAGACCGTGAAAATCAAAGATATACTTTCATCTCAGCAGAAGCCGTTCGCTTCGCTTGAAATAGTGCCGCCCCTCAAGGGCGTCTCCAAGAAGGAGCTGATCGATTCAATCAGGCCCTTTATGGAGTTCAATCCCCCTTTCATCAATGTGACCTGTCACCGCGACGAATTTGAATTCCGGCCGGAACCGGACGGCACCTTCTCGCGACATCTTGTCCGCAGGCGCGTGAGCGAGACTGCGGTATGCGCTGCCATCCAGTCCGCCTTTCCTGTTGAAGTCGTGCCTCATCTCATCTGCGGAGGCGCTTCCTCCGAGATGATCGACAGTCAGCTGAATGACTTCAAGTTCCTCGGAATCGAGAACATTATGGCACTTCGCGGCGACAGCCTTCTGGTCGAAAAGCGTTTTATTCCGGAACCTGGCGGATACAGGTATGCCAGTGAACTCGTCACTGCGGTACGCACATTCGAACGTGTGAACGGTGCTCAATTCTGCGTAGGTGTCGGCGCCTATCCCGAGAAGCATTTCGAGGCTCCGAACCTTGAGACCGACATCGAAAACCTTAAGAAGAAGGTTGACGCCGGCGCCGATTACATCATTACCCAGATGTTCTTCGACAACAATGTTTTCTATGCATTCCGCGACAAGTGCCGTGCAGCCGGCATCGATGTCCCTATCATCCCGGGCATCAAGCCCATCTCAACTTTCAGACAGATAGAGATGCTTCCGGAGGCCTTCTCGCTTGATATTCCGCAGGACCTCGTCACTGAATTCAAAGCCCGTTCATCCGACAAGTCCGCCTGCTATCAGGCCGGAATCGAATGGTGTTCGGTGCAGTGCGCGGACCTTTTGAAGAATGGTGTCCCTGCCATACATTTCTATACTATGGGGCGTCCGGACAACGTGGTTGAAATACTCAAGAAATTTTTCTAGGATATGGCACTGGTACTTGATGGCGGGATGGGTACGATGCTGCAGCGCGGCTTCACAGAGGAGCAGGTGCTTCGGATGTATGTTGAAACGGGTGCTGACATAATCACCACCAATACCTTTACTGCCAACAGGATAAGCCAGGCTGCCGCCGGTCTTGCTGACAAGGCTGCGGAGATGGCGTTCGAAGGTGCCCGCACAGCCCGGAGGGTGGCCGATGCCGCGCCGCGCAAGGTGCTTGTGGCCGGCAGCGTCGGGCCTACCGGAAAGTCGCTTACAATGGCTTCGGATGCCGATGATCCCGATTTCCGTGAATATTCTTTCGATGATATGGCTGCTGCTTTTGAGGAGCAGGTTTCTGCTCTTCTCAGGGGCGGTGCCGATATCATCCTCCTTGAGACCTGCTTTGATGCATTGAATGCCAAGGCGTTGATCTACGCGCTGGAGAAGCTGGGCAATCCGTGCCCGCTCTATATTTCCGCGACGGTCAGCGACCGCAGCGGACGCACGCTCACGGGACAGACCCTTGAGGCGTTCTACCGTTCTGTCTCGCATGCGAAGACCTTGGCCGCTTTTGGCATCAACTGTGCGCTTGGCGCGGCTTCAATGGCCCCGCTTGTGCGTGAAATCGCGTCTTTCAGTTCTCATCCGGTGATTTTCTATCCGAATGCGGGTGTGCCTGATGAGTTTGGCAATTATAATGATACTCCAGAGGAGATGGCGGAGGTTGTCGGGGGGCTGGTGCGTGATGGATATGTGCAGATTGCGGGGGG
>JAZLGQ010000004.1:0-38816 GCA_045616385.1 Candidatus Cryptobacteroides sp. | reverse complement strand
TGTCACGCTGCGGAGCCCTGAGAACCCAGTCCGGATGCGCGTCGTAGAGTTCACTCGGGTTGTTGGTCATTTCAGGCTCGATCCAGATGCCGAACTTGATGCCGTGCTTGTCGGCGGTCTTGACGAGCCAGCCGAGGCCGTCAGGCAACTTGTTTTTGTCAACCTTCCAGTCGCCGAGGGCGCAGTTGTCGGTCAGACGGGGATATTTCTCGCCGAACCAGCCGTCGTCCATTACGAAGAGTTCTCCTCCCATAGAGGCGATGTCGCCCATCATCTGGTCCATTCCTGGCTCGTTGATGTCGAAATAGACGCCTTCCCAGGAGTTGAGAAGTATCTTCCGCTCCACGTCACCGTGGGCGAGACGGTATTTGCGGCCCCAGCGGTGGAAATTGCGTGATGCTCCGCTCAGACCTTCGTCAGAGAAGGTATAGGCGAGTGCAGGGGTCTTGAAAGTCTCTCCCGCTTCGAGGTAGTATTCGGCATTCTCCGGGCTTATGCCTGCAAGGAAATGGTGATAGTCCGAGTCGTTGGTCTGGACGCGCAGCTCGTAGTTGCTGCCCCACTCGAGGGCTGCGCCGATTATGCGGCCGCTGTTCTCCTGCGGCTTGCCGTCAAGGGAGAACATCACTTCACCGTGGCTTGTGTGGGAGTTGCGTGTGCCGTCGATGTTCTTGATAACCTTGAAACCGCGGGTGAGAGGTTCTGTCGTGAGACCGCCTTCGTTTGCCCAGCTGCCGTAGAGGGAACTCATCCACACGTCGCCGACGTGAATGGGAAGGCAACCGGAATCATAACGGCGCAGTACGATGGTCTGAGGATTCTTCTTGCTTGCCTTGGCGGTATTTGTGATCTCTGCCCAGGTCTCTATCATATCCTGGTCATAGAATGACTTGTAGACGTTCTTGACGATAACCGGATATACGGGATCGGCAGATGTGACGGTGATGGTCTCTCCACCGTCCCAGGCCGTGCGCTCCACGCCTGTGACTTTCAGGTCAAGAGTCAGGCTTCCGTCGGCCTGAGTCACTGCAATCGCACATTCCGTGGTGCCTTTCAAACCGAATGCAGGGTATGCTCCTTCAGGACGGAGGCCGGAGAACCTGATCTGTCCCAGGTCTGCATCCCCGAGGCGGGCTCCGTAATAACTTATTCCAAGCTCGCGCCCGTTCTGGGTGTCAAGCACAAGTGTCGTTTTGCTGGTGTTGAGAGTAGTCTGCGCCGAAACAAGCTGCCAGGCCACCATCAATAGGATAAATAGTGTCTTTTTCATAATGTCATAATGTGATTTCCAGTTTGTGCTCTCCCGGCTCGTATTGGATGAACCTGCTGCCACCCTTGCCGGTATTGTGGATTGTGATGTCGTACACGGCGTCGCGGAAGGCGCGGTGTACCTTGTAGGTGCCGAACCTGTCGGCAGGTAGGCAAGGCTCGATCAGGAGCCCGTCATAGTCAGGCTTGACGCCGAGCAGCCATTCCGTGATGGTGTACCAGTTCCAGGCTGCAGTGCCCGTGAGCCAGCTGTTCTTGCCTTCTCCCGGACGGGCGGCATCCTTGCCTGCTACCATCTGGCAGTAGACGTATGGCTCCACTTTGTGAAGATTCTGGTCCTTGATGTAGGACGGGCAGATCTTGCGGTAGTGTTCCCAGGCATCCTGAGCGCGACCGGCGACGGCTTCACCGATGATTACCCAAGGATTATTGTGGCAGAAGATGCCGGCGTTCTCCTTGTAACCTTGCGGATATGAGGAGATTTCGCCATATTCTATGTAGTATTTAGAATAAGCGGGGTTGTTGAGGACTATGCCGTGTTCGCAGTCCATCATCTCCTTCACGCTGTCAAGCGCCCTGGCGCACATTCCCTTGTCGGCACCCACGCCTGCCATAGTGCACCAGCCCTGGCTTTCGATAAAGATCTTTCCTTCCTCACACTCGTCGGAACCTATCTTGCGTCCGTAGTAGTCGTATGCGCGGAGGAACCACTTCCCGTCCCATCCGTATTTCTCAATGGCGGACTCCATCGCCTTCACGGCCTTGGCGGCAAGGCTGCTTGCCTCCAACAAGGTTCGCGCCTTGCGCTCATCCCACCGCTGCGCTCCGCTTTCGATTCCCCCGTTCACGAGGTCACGGGCGGCCACGCCTTTTGGAGGCAGCAGCCTTGCTGCCAAGGCGTTCAGAAGTTCGATGTACTGCTTGCCGCAGAATACGAACTGTCCGGCTATCATAAGGGATTCGGCCTTCGAACCTTCAGACTTGTTTTCGGTGGTCTGGAAGGACTCGTTCGGGTCGTTTGAGAAGCAGTTGAGGTTGAGGCAGTCGTTCCAGTCGGCGCGGCCGATGAGCGGCAGGCCGTGAGGCCCGAGGTTGTCGGTGACGTGCTCGAAGCTGATTCTGAGATGCTCCATCAGAGACACTTCCGTGCCCGGCACGTTGTCGAAAGGTACCTTCTCATCGAGAATGCCGAAGTCGCCCGTCTCCTTGATGTATGCGACAGTGCCGAAGATCAGCCAGAGCGGGTCGTCGTTGAAGCCGCCGCCTATGCCGTTGTTGCCGCGTTTGGTGAGAGGCTGGTACTGGTGGTAGCAGCCGCCGTCGGCGAACTGGGTCGAGGCGATGTCAATTATCCTTTCGCGGGCGCGCTCCGGGATCTGATGCACGAAGCCCACGAGGTCCTGGTTGGAGTCGCGGAATCCCATTCCCCGGCCTATGCCGCTCTCGAAGAACGAAGCGCTGCGGGAGAAGTTGAACGTGACCATACACTGGTACTGGTTCCAGATATTGACCATACGGTTGACGCCCTCTTCTGAGGTCTCGACGCTGAAGCGGCCGAGGAGATCGTCCCAATAGCGGCCAAGCATAGCGAACGCTTCGTCCACCTTGGCGCTTGTGTCGAATGCATCGAGTATCTCTTTTGCGCGTTTTTTGTTGACGAGAGCCGAGCAGCTGTTTAGCACCTTCGGGTCGGCAGGTGCGAATTTCTCGTCCAGCGGATTCTCGACGTAGCCCAGGACGAACACCAGCTCGCGCGTCTCTCCGGGAGCGAGCGACATCTCGAAATAGTGCGACGCAATCGGACTCCAGCCGTGGGCCACGCTGTCTGTCGCCTTGCCGGCAACGACATTCTGAGGGGCGTCGAATCCGTTGTACAGGCCTATAAAACTCTCTCGGTCGGTGTCAAATCCGTCCACAGGAGCATTGACGCCGTAGAAAGCGTAGTGGTCGCGGCGCTCGCGGTATTCGGTCTTGTGATATATGACGGAACCGTCGATCTCAACCTCTCCCGTGGAGAAATTCCTCTGGAAATTCTCCATATCGGTCTCGGCGTTCCATAGACACCATTCCACGAAGGAGAAGAGCTTGAACGCCTTATTGCTGTCGCCGGTATTCCTCAGGCTGAGCTTGTGTATCTCGCAGCGGCGGCCGAGCGGAACGAAGAAGAGCTCGCTGGCTTCAAGGCCGCGGAGGGCCCCCGTGATGCGGGTGTAGCCCATTCCGTGCCTGCATTCGTAGCTGTCCAGCCTGGTTTTGCAAGGCTTGAAGCCAGGACTCCAGATGCCTTCGCCGTCATTTATGTAGAAATAGCGGCCTCCGTTGTCCATAGGCACCCCGTTATAGCGATAACGTGTTATGCGGCGGAACTTCGCGTCCTTGCAGAAGCAGTAGCCGCCGGCGGTGTTTGAGACCAGGCCGAAGAAATCTTCAGTGCCAAGATAGTTGATCCAGGGCCAGGGAGTGGCCGGATCGGTAATGACGAATTCGCGTTTAGAATCGTCAAAATAACCGTATTGTTTCATTGTTTCAGAATTTCCAGTTGAGTCCGGTCTTAGGCCAAGGAGTTACGACGTCTTCCGCCCAAGGTCCATCCGAGCTTGCTTCAGGGGTGAAGAAAGAACAGGTTTCGTGCTTGTCCCCGACACTCCAGATCATCCAGGAGATGTTGTTGGCGTCGCTCCAGCCGCACCATTCGTTCCAGGAGTCGATGTCCATCTCGCCGTCGCCGGAGGCGTCACAGGAAGCGCACTCGGAGAGGAAGATCGGAGTACCCTTGGCGAGAGCCGCGTCGCAGGCGTCGCGAAGTTCTTTCTTGTGCGTGCCGGCATAGAAGTGGACCGTGTACATCACGTTGTCGTATGAAGTGATCGGATCTTCGGCAGGGAGGTCGATCCTCTGGTCCCAGGACGGACAGCCCACGAGAATGAGAGGGTGGACGTTCGAAAGAGAAGTGATGGTTGCGATGAGGTCTTCGGAATATGCCTTGAGATGCTGCCAGTAGGCTCTCATCGCGTCAGGGTTGCCAAGGTCGGCATAGCTTCGGTTCTCCTCGAAGGAGAAGCATACCGGTTCGTTGAAGAGCTCGTATATTATGTTCGGGCAGTCGGCATACTTTGTGGCCACATAGGTAAAGAATTCTTTTGCAGCTTCGGGGTGGGTGATGTGAGAGTGCCAGTCGGCAATGAGGTATGCGCCGTTCTTGATTGCGGCTCCGGCGAGTGCGTCGAAACTTCTGATCGCGAGGTCCTTGTCGTCAAGATAGCCGTGGTCGCAGCCCGGGTTCCACTCGAGTGCAAAGTCGTCGGAGCCGATGGCGGCGCGGAAAATGTTGACACCGGTCTGGTCCATAAGGCTCTTCAGACTGTTTTCGTTGTAGAACCTCGGCCAGAGATTGTGCCATCCGTAGCTGATGCCGTGAAATACTACGGCTTCGTCGGATCCTTCCATCTTCAAGCTTGTGCCGTCCACCTGAAGTCTGGCGACATCTGTGGTTTTCTGTTTGCAGCCGGCGATGGCCAGGACTGCGGCGGCGAGGGCCGCAAGTGTGATTATCTTCTTCATTGTGCTATTTCTTGATAGGGAACTTGAATGCGAGCCAGCCCATTATGAGGGCGATTCCGGCCGGGATAAGCGAGAACAGGGACCAGACCATCGTGCGGACGGAGTCGGTGACGGTTGCCGGGTCTATGACAAGATTGCCCATTTCGTTAGGGATCATCTCCGCTCCTGCAAGTCCGAGGAAGAGAGCGATGAGCGAGCCGGAAATGGCGCCTCCCAATTTCTGGGCCATCGTACCTGACGAGAAGATGAGACCGGTCGAGGATGAACCGAATTTCTCGGTTGCGTAATCGGCCACGTCGGCGTACATCGACCACAGGAGTGGTGAGTATATGCCTACGCCTATCGAGGTGAGGACTACGAATGCAATCATCAGCCAGATGTACTTCGGATTCATCGGGATGAAGAAGAAGGCCACTGAGAATATCAGGCATATCGCTGAGGCGATGATGAATGCGAGCCTCTTGGATCCCACGCGCTTGGTGAAGGCAGGGGAGAGGGCGCCGAATATCATACAGGTCACCTCGCCGAATGCCATCAGCACGCTGAAGTTGATTATGAAACTGCCGAGGGTGACGTCTCCGTTGAGGCAGTAACTGAACATATATCCTGCCACGGCGTAGCGGAATCCGTTAAAGAAGTTGGTGCAGATTCCGGTGAGGGTGAGATAGACCCAGGGCTTGTTCTTGAAAAGGTTGACGAACTGGCTCAGGGAATATTTCTCTGCGCGTTTCGGCTTGATGCGCTCTTTCGTGAAGAGGCCGCAAAGCAGGGTCATAAGCGCGGCGAGGGCACCGAAGATGATGCCAATAACAGTGTATTGGTGGGCATCGGTACCGCCGATGAACTTCTGTATGTATGGGAGGGACAGCAGGGTTATGAACCCCATTGCGTATGCGCCGACCATACGGAATGATGAGAACTGGTTCTTCTCGTTGTCGTCTTCGGTCATCACACCGAGAAGCGAGCCGTACGGTACGTTGACGGCGGTGTATACGGCCATCATCAGCAGGTAGAGGACATATGCGTAGATACGCTTTCCGACAGGGCCCAGCTCAGGCGTGTGCAGCAGGAGTGCAAATATGAGCCCGAACGGGATGGCGCCGAAGATCAGCCAGGGACGATAGGTTCCCCAGCGGGTCTGGGTGCGGTCTGCCAGGCTGCCCATAATGGGGTCGGTGACCACGTCAAACAGACGGGCCAGAAGCATCAGGGCCGCAGCGTCTGCGAAAGATAGTCCGAATACGTTGGTGAAGAACAGCGGAAATGCGATGGACATTATTTTCCAGGTGATTCCGCCTGCCGCCGCATCGCCGAGAGCATATGCGATCTTTTCTTTAAGGGAGCATTTTGTGGTGGCCATTGTACGATGTGTTATTTGATTTTATAAAGATACTCTTTTTCAGTCATTCTTAAAATAAAAAACGGGTGGTAAATGCTAAACAAGCGCCAAATTGCATTTACCACCCGCTTCCCGAAAATCACCATTATTTTACCTAATAAATATTCCCTGGCGCTTGCTACCTATTTTCATTCAAGTCTATAAGTCTGTTCAGTCTTTTTACGGTTTCACCCGTGGTGAACCCGTCCGGAAGGGTGTTCGTACAGTAGTCCACAAGCCTGTCGACCGTCGATGTGGCGACGTGGAGCCTTGTGTCCGAAGAGGCGTAGTAGATGAATACACTGCCGTCTTCGTCTGCTATCCAACCGTTGGAGAAAAGGACGTTGAGGACGTCGCCGACATATTCTCCACCCTCCGGGGCCATAAAAAAGCCGGCCGGCTGTGCGATGATCCTCGTCGGGTCATCCAGCGCTGTCATATACATATACAGCACATATCTGAGGCCGGAAGCGCAGTATCGCACTCCGTGGGCGAGATGGAGCCAACCTTTTTCCGTCCTAATAGGATGCGGTCCTTCTCCGTTCTTTGCTTCAGTGATGGTATGATAGTGACGGGGACTGATGATAAGCTGCTCCGTCACTTCGGCATCTGTTATGTCATCGACCAGCGCCCATCCTATGCCGCCGCCGCTGCCCGTTTCGATGAAGCTGTCCTGGGGCCGTGTGTACAGTGCGTACTTGCCGTTCACGAATTCAGGATGCAGGACCACGTTGCGCTGCTGGTACTTGCATCTGAGGTCCGGAAGACGTTCCCAGTTCACGAGATCCTTCGTGCGGGCTATGCCGCAAGAGGCTGTAGCAGCAGAAATGTCCTGTTCCGCATCGTGGTCCTTGCGCTCTACACAGAACAGTCCGTATATCCAGCCGTCCTCGTGGCGAGTGAGCCTCATGTCATAGACATTGGTGGCAGGCTCTCCGTATTCCGGCATTGTGACAGGACGCGGCCAGAAGGTGAAGTTGTCGATTCCGTTCGGGCTTTCGGCTACTGCGAAGAACGACTTCCTGTCGGCCGCCTCGGTCCTTGCCACAATCACATATTTGTCACCCCATTTGATGGCGCCGCCATTGAATGTGGCGTGGACCGCAAAGCGTTCCATCAGGTAAGGGTTGCGTTCTTTATTGAAATCGTACCGCCATTCCAACGGGGTGTGGTCGCCCGTCAGGACAGGGTTGGCATATCTTTCGTACACGCCATTGCCCTCTATCGGCTCGTTGCGGCGCTCTATGAGGGCTTTGTGCTGTTTTCTCAACAGTGTTTCTCGTTCTTCGAAATTCATCTCTTATAAGAACAAAGTCTTGTCGCTTTCTGCGAAAGTTCTGAAATCTGACTCTGAACGGCCGCCCGGGTATGGTGCATAGAAGTGCACGTCGCGGCGCCCTATCTCGCTGGTGTTGCGCCAGGTAAGTACATATGATACAGGGAATCCGTCGAGTGCCGGCATCAGTACCTCGGTCCACCATTTTTCGTACTTTATGCTCTCGAACCCGGTTTCGGTGACAGCCAGTATCTTGTTGTGCTCCCCGGCAATCTTTGTCATAGTGCCAAGAAGCGACCGCATATATTCGATGAACGCTGCGTTGGCAGTTTCAATGTCGGTTGTCGGAAGGGACGGCTCATACTGGTCGAGGCCGATGATGTCGACATAATCGTCGCCCGGATATCTTTCCATCCAATTCTCGAAATCCTTCTGCAGGCCGTTAGGTGAGATGGCCCACACAAGATTGTCAAGTCCCCGGTCTTTGACGAGGTAGTCGAATGTCATCACCCAGAGAGCGTTGTATTCCTCCGCCGAACAGAGCCCCGCACCCCACCAGAACCAGCTTCCGGTATGTTCGTGCCAAGGGCGGAAGATGACGGGGATTTCCTTTATTTGCTCAAGATAGTCTCCCACCTTGTCCAGCCAGCCCATGAACTTCTCGTGACACCCGCCGCCAGGAAGGATGGACCTGACGACAGTGGTGTCGCTCACATCCCAGGCGTCACCGCAGGTGAGCGGATTCCTCAGGTGCCAGCTCATTGTGACTATACCGCCGCGCCCATGGTGTTTTCTTGCAGCCTCGAGCATTATGTCGAATCTGTTGCCGTCGAGATTCTTGCCTGCACCGTACGGACTGTCCTCATCGAACTCTATCCCTCCAAGGTCAAGACCGAGAACCATAGGGTATGCGCCGACTGTGCTGAAGACATCAGACCGTTCCAATGTGAAGTCGTCGTCTTCATTGGCGTTCCAGTAGTGACCGTACATAAGGTCGTCCTGGTGACCGTACATATATTTTCCGTCAATAACCGCCTGCTTCAGGGCAGATATTGTACTATTTTCCTCTCCGGTGGGAGTCTGTCCGCAGGAGGCGGCAAGTATGCAAAGGGCAAGTGTCAGGACTAGGTTTGGTTTGTGTGTCATCTGTTAATGAGCGTTGTTAGTTTGTATTGCAAAAATATGACGTAATGTCCGAACAAACAAATATGTAATTATCGAAATGTGATATTATTTTGATGAAATGATTCCGAGGTCCGGAATGTTGTATGATTTCAGCGATTTCTCATAGAGGTGAGAGTCTTTCTGGGGCAGGATGAACGGCTTCGTAACGTTCCCGTCTTCGTCGATATGGCAGAAATAAGGCCTTCCGTACTGGCCGTCTCCGCGCTTGCTGGCAAATACAAACCAGCGGGAGTTGGAGGACCAGCTGTGATATGTGTCCGAACGGTCGGAATTGACCGTATCCATCGGCATCGTCGTGCCGGTGCGGAGATCCATCAGGGCAAGGTCGCATTCCTGATGCCATATCGGAAAGGTGCCATAATCCGCGACCGTGAAGAGAAGCCATCTCCCGTCAGGGGACGCCTTCGGGTGGCAGACCGATCTGCCGTGTTCTGCCGCATCCCAGACAATGACGGGCTCGCCGGTGCTCCCGTCCGCGGAATCGAAGGGTACTTTGAAGAGAGAATATCGGAGCTTCTCGATATCCTGTGGAAGCGGGACGCTGTCGGCGGCGCAGTAGTAGATCGAGGTGCCGTCGCCGCTGAAGCACGGGAACGTCTCAAGGACATCGGCACGTGACAGGTTCTCGGGCATCAGGATATCTCCGCCGTCGAAGTCGGTGATGCAGATGTCTGATCCGGTATCGTACACTTCAAGCCTCCGGTCGGCAAGGGTGTGGAATCCGGGAATGATGATGTTCGAGGAGAACACTCCCCATCGCCCGCCCGGATGGAGATCGCCGTAGACTGTCCCTGACACCATGCCGTCTTTTTTGAGCTGGTGCCGGGTGATGTTCCCGTCGCGGTTGAGGACTGCGGCGCCTTTCGGCCCCCGGATATAATACATTGAATTGCGCCCTTTGTGGATATGGCAGTTGACACAGGAGTTCCCGGTATCCTCCCAGGAAATGATTGATTCTTCATCGAAGGAGGAAAGGTCGCGTTCGCGGATTTCGACGCGGTCCCACACTTCGTAACCGGGCTCGATGAGGCGATATGTCAGGTATCTGTCGATGCTGTCACGGCTCACGTATATGGTCCAGTCTCCAAGCGCACTGCTGCTGACGCTGATTGAGTCGGCAAGCTTTAGTTCTTCCCATTTTCCGGCGGGTATGTCAACGTCCCGGCCGCGTATGCGGAGATTCCTGCCTCCGGCGCTGAAGGTGGTGACAGCCCTGCCCGCTCCCGTCCCGCTGTAATGGAAGTTCAGCGGGGCAATGTTGCACGGAACGGTTGTGCCGCTATAGTCCGGGAACATCGAGATGTCTCCTGACGGACCTTCACAAGCCGTCAGCATCAATGAGAGCAGAATTGCCGGAAGAAGTCTATTTTTCATTTCTTTTTGCAAATTTGTAATAGAACCAGTAGCTGTTACCGAATGACCTTTGGAGGCTGTCCATCCCTTCCCCTCTGTCGAACGCCTCGGAGAAAGCCTTGAATTCCAGGAATGTGTCGTAGTTCACTCCGAAATGTTCTATCCATTCGTCGCCGGTGTTTCCCGTCGATGCCATATAGATCAGGGCGGCCTCCTCGAAGAGACGGCTGTGCAGCTTTCCCGGCACGAAATCCCGGACGAATGCGGGCAGGTTTTTGGTCAGTAGGTCGTAGCACAGCAGGTATTCGTAAGCCATCCGGTTGGACGGGTTGGCATCGAGAAGCATCAGAAGGGGAGTGCGGATATCTGTCGCGGAATGAAGCATATCGGTCTTCGGGGCCAGGGGAACACGGCTGTGCCAGCAGTCTCCGACCGGCCCGTCCAGAAGGCGGATGTATTTCTCCGCTGCACTGGTGTCTCCCTTTGCGAGATTGATTTCGGCCAGCCTGCGGATATACCTTTCCCCGCTTTGGCTCGGCGAGAATATCATTCCGAGAATGGTGTGGTGTTCGGCCATCGTGAGCTCTCCGAGCTGCCACCAGACCTCGCCTGCCTGGGCCATCATAAAGCGCGATTCTTTCTCTCCCATAGGAAGGAACAACCCCCGTTCGAACGGCTGGTAATAGTGCATCAGGCTGTCAGCCATGTGGCCGTGCATTGCATTGGCAAGGTTGTGGTAGTAGGTGCCGATTTCTGATTTGCGGTCAGAGGCTGTGAGTTCCGCGACTTTCTCCCAATTGCCGTGGTCGGCTTCCACTGCGAGAGAAAACAGCCATTCGGTGTATTCGTCCGGCTCGCCGAACGCCGCCAGTCCCTGTTCCTCGGAAATGTCCGAAGAACGGAAATATTCATCCCGGTAGCTTTTGGCCGGTGAGCAGGACGCGAGAAACGCCGCAATTGCCAATATTTTGAAAACTCTCATTCTTGTTTGCGTGTGTCTTGTAAAGATATGAATTCTTTTTGATATCTTTACGTGTAAATACACGTAATGTGCTGATGAAAATCAAACAGAATCATACCCGTGCCGCCGCCTCTTCCCTTGGATTTCTGGCCGTCTTCCTGTTCTTCCGCTTCGAATATGCCTACCATCTGCATTTTCAGGAGCAATACCAGCTTTTTGAATGGACCGGAGCGTACTTCCTGGATATAGTGCGCGCTCCCGGAGGACTGGCTGACTGGATAGGCCGTTGCCTTACCCAGTTCTTTTATTATCCGACGGCCGGAGCCGTCATCGTTGCATTCTGCATTGCCGGTATCCAGTTGCTGACATTTTCCGTATGTCCCAAGAAAAACGGTTTTTCGTTTGCCTTGAGCTTCGCACCCGCCGTTGCGATGTGGGTGGCGCTGTGCGATGAAAACATCTTGATGGGGTCGCCCGTGGCGGTCCTGATGTCGCTCGCCGTCGTGCCGGCAGTCTCCGCCATCCGAAGGGCCGGTGTTCGCAATGCAGCTGAACTGCTGGCGGTTCCGGTGCTGTATTGGCTTGCCGGCCCGGTTGCCCTGATAACAGTATGCATTTTCGCGGTACGCGAAAGGAAAGCAGCGCTGGCGCTTGTCGGGGCGGCATTGTTCCTGCTGTCCGTTTTCGTGTCGCAATACCTTTGCGCGTTTTCGATCGAGCGCCTCGTGATCGGAGTCCATTATCACCGCTTCCGCGCAATCCCTGCCTGGCCGGTATATGCCTCCGCGCTGCTCTGTGTGGCTGTTGCGCTGATTTCTGCCCTCAGGCTGTCTGACCGCCCGCGCCCTGCCGTCGTGGCGGCAGTTTCGTTTGTCGTTGCGGCGTCGGCGGCATTTCTGGTGATACGTTCGGATGACAAGGCGAAGGAGGAGCAGATGCATTTCGATTTCCTGCTGCGTATGCGGATGTGGAACAGGATGATGATGTATGCCGACGAGCATATGCCGATGACGCCTTTCAATGTCACCTGCAACAATATCGCACTGGCTCATTCGGACAGAATGGCCGACAGTATGTTCGAATATTATCAGAATGGTGTCGATGGTCTGCTGCCGCAGTTCGAGCGTGAATATATGGGGCCGCTCGCTACGGCGGAAGCATATTGGGAGATGGGTATGGTCAATACTGCGCAGAGGTTTATCTTTGAAGCGCAGGAAGCTATTCCGGACTATCAGAAGAGCGCCCGCTGTTACAAGCGTCTTGCCGAAACCAATATCGTGAACGGCGACTATGAGGTGGCCCGCAAATATATCGGCGCATTGAAGAACACGATTTATTACAGGAAGTGGGCGAAGGATGCGGAAAAGCTTCTCGGCGACGAGGAGGCGATAATGAATGTCCCGGAGTATGCGCTCAAACGCTCACAGCGCTTCCGCTCGCGTGATTTCTTCTTCTCGTATGACGAGATGGATTCGATGCTGGGGCTGTTGTTCCTTGAAAATAAGCAGAACAGGGTCGCTTTCGATTATCTGTTGGCGTGGAACCTGCTGAACAAAGATATCGAGAGGTTCGTGGAGTGTCTCAGCCTTGTCCGGTATTCCGTTATGCCAAAAGGATATCAGGAAGTGCTTGCGATGCAGTGGGCTATGACGCACGATGATGCGTCGGGTATGCCATCTGCCGTGGAGCCCGGGACTGTCGCTCGGTTGAATCAGTTCATCGCAGACGCCAGGGCCGGCATAAGCGCTGACAAGATGGAGGAACGTTATGGGAAGACGTATTGGTTCTATTATTTATACAAATAAGATGAGAAAGACATACATACTTTCAGCCGTGATGCTTCTATCCGCCTGCTCTCATTATGACGGGCCGGCGCCCGAGGCGTTCGATGGCTTCATTTACCCCGATTATGTCGGAGTCACGGTGCCTTCTGACATAGCTCCGCTCAATTTTGACTATACATCGGAAGATTCTGCGGATGCGGTCACGACCTTCACTGCCGGTGATATGACGGCCACTTTCCGCAGGGGCAGGGTAAGGTGGAAGGAAGGGAAATGGAAGAAGATGCTTGCGGCGGCCTCCGGCGGTGACATAACCGTACGCAGCACGATACCTGACACCACGTGGGCGATTCACGTGAGTCCGGATCCCGTCGACGGCCGTATCGCATACCGGCTGATAGAACCGGGCTATGAGGTCTGGAGCAAGATGGGTATCTATGAGAGGGACCTGAGTTCCTTCAAGGAGCGCGCCCTGATAGAGAACACCGACTTCGAAGGCTGTGTCAACTGCCACGAATTCAACAGGGGGGAGCCTGATAATTTCAGCCTCCATATCCGCGGAACCCACGGCGCCACACTGATTCAGAACAACGGCGAGATAGCGGCATACGATACCAAGACCGACAGTACGCTGGGCTTCTGTGTATATCCGTATTGGCACCCTTCCGGCAAATATATCATCTACTCGACCAACAGCACCCGTCAGAGCTTCCACGTGCAGGTGGACAAACTTATCGAGGTGTTCGATTCGGCGTCGGACCTTCAGGTCTATGAGCCCGGTACCAGAGAACTGTTCACCGCTCCGCAGGTGAAGACCGCGGACTATTGGGAGACCTTCCCTTCATTCAGCCCCGACGGCAGGACAATCTATTTCTGTCGCGCAGAGCGTCAGCTGATACCAGAGGGCCTGACGCAGACGAGATACAACTTGTGCAAAGTGTCTTTCGACCCGGAAAAGGGGACCATCGGAGATGATGTCGAGGTGATTCTTGATGCAGCCTCGGAAGGGAAGAGCATCTCGTTCCCCAGACCATCTTATGACGGAAGGCACCTGATGTACACGCTGTCGGACTATGGCCAGTTCTCTATCTGGCATCACGAGGCCGACCTCTGGCTTCTTGACCTGAAGACCGGAGAAACGAGAAGAATCGATGAGGTAAACAGCCCGGATACTGAGAGCTTCCACAACTGGTCTTCCAATTCCAGGTGGTTTCTCTTTGTCAGCCGCAGGGACGACGGTCTTTTCACAAGGATATATTTCGCTCATATCGGAGAAGACGGAACCGTGGGCAAGCCGTTTATGCTGCCGCAGAAAGAGCCTCTCTCTTACTATCGCAGGCTTTTCCGCTCATACAATGTCCCGGCTTTCGTCTCCGGACCGGTTTCCCTGGATAAAGTGAACGCCCGGAAGATCATCAATTCTTCCGAGCGCGTGCCTTTCAGATTCAGGAAGTCAGACTGATCAGTCCTGATTCCTGTCAGGATAAAGACTCAGCAGGAATTTCCCCAGGGTGCTGTTGTCGCCCAGAGCATGTGCCATGTCCTGCGAACGGGACTTGTAAGCCGCGTGGGTGGAGTCCGCCTTTTCCTTGTCGCCGGACTGCAGCATTGCTACCGTGAGGCTGCGGGTGCTTTCCGTAAGGTTTTTCCACACGTCGAGCGAGTCGTTTTGTCTGGTGCCGTAGCCGGAACTTCTTTCCCCGATGGTTACATAGATGTCACCGGGCTCGGTGACGACCAGAAGGTTCTGGGTGCCTATGCGTCTCATCGCTTCGATGCGCAGGTCTCCCAGCCTTTCGATATCTCCCTTGAATTCAAATTTCTGATTCTTGATGAATGTGGAGTCTAGATTGTCCTTTGAAGGAAGATTTACCGGTTCCGTTGCCGGGACAAGAAAGATGCAAGCCCCTTCAAGATCGGGATTTGAGACGTACCCGTGGATGCGGAACTGATTTTTCGGAGCGCAGGATGCCAGCAGTGTGGCAATCACGGCAAAGAAGAATAATCTTTTCATTTTTTGACTGTTACGTTTTTCCTTTCATTTGAGAATGCCTCCCGGTATGCGGCGGTGGCATTGAATTTCACTTTTGCTTTTGTGAAGTCCGGCACGTTGAATGTGAACAGGGTGCCGTGATAGAATTCTTCCGGATTGCGCTGCGGCAGGACAAAAGCTTTGGTCGTGTTGCCATCCTCGTCTATTGAGGAGAAATAAATCTGTGAATACAAAGAGTCATCGCGTCTGCTGGCAAAGAGGAACCAGTGGGAATCCGAAGACCAGTTGTGGAAACTTTCATCATAGTCCGAATTCGCCCTTCCGGCAGGGAAGGTGCGTCCGTCCGCGAGGTCCATTATCCACAGGTCGGATTCCTTGTGGTTGATCGGGAAGTTGCCGAAATCGGCGTAGGAGTATAAAAGCCAGCGGCCATCGTATGACGGACGCGGGAAGGTGACGCTTTTTCCGGCGCCGACAGCATCTATGACTGTGGTGACTTCATTGCCGAAGCATCCTTTTTCTGCGTCGAATCCGATGGAGCACAAGTCGTAATGGATGTCTTCGCAACGGGCCGGCAATTCCACGAACGGAGCGCGGCAGAAATAGAGTGTCCTGCCGTCCCGGGAGAATGCGGGATAGGTCTCGAAATCATCCGTCATCAGAAGGGGACAGAGGATATACTCGTCGGTGCGCACGTCGTGTACGATGACATCGGAGGCGTCGTCATAAACCTCTACATAGCGTTCGTTCCGTCCGGTCCAGAACAACTGGTGGATCAGGTTGTTGGAATGTGCGACGAAATTCCCGGACGGGTGCCAGTAGGAATAGACGGCATTGCTGATGGTGCTGTCTGTCTTGGTGTTCATCCATTTGCGCTCGCCTTCCATCTGAATCACAGTGGCACCGTGGCGGCCGCGTACGTGGAACAGAAATCCGGAGGGGTCGGTTGCATTTGCAGTATGGCAGCCGACGCACTGCCCCGGGATGGCATTGCCTTCGATGATCGGTTCTTCATCAAAATTATGGATATTGCGCTGGTAGATGCCGATCTTGCTGTATGTCTCATAACCGGGGGCGAATCTGCGGTATGTGACACCATAGTCCGTCAGCGGGTACGGGCTGACCATCATCTTGAAGTCGACGAACTGGAACCACTTGCCGTCTTTCCGGCCGAGGACGGTGAAGGTAAGCGTGTCTCCGGCATTCTGCGCGGCGAGCCTCTGCCACTTTTTGATGTTGAAGCAGGCATATCTGCCCGAGGCGGTCAGTTCGCCGCCCTTTCCTCCTCTCACTCTTACGAAAACCCTGTCATAGCCTCCCCTGAGATTGAAATTCAGCGGAGCCATTTCGGCGGGGAAGGTGACACCGATGTAGTCGGGGTAGATGTCCGGAAGACGTGGCGCGGGGACTGTCTGCCCCGTCGAGCAGGAGCACAGCAGCAGCGAGGCTGACAGTATGGCAATCAGTATTCTTTTCATTTCTTCACCTCCATCTGTTCAAGCTGTTTCCAGGCCATATAGTAATATCCGGCCATAAGGTTGTTCTTGTTTTGGGTGTACAGAAGCCCAAGCATCTTGTCCATCTCGGGGTAGTAAAACAGGAAATCGTTCTCGAATCTGACCTGTCTGAGATAGGAGTATACCGGATCCGTGTCAACGGCATTCTCGTCCAATATGAAACGCTCGTGCTCTTTTGCCCAATTCCTGTAGAAGAGGCTGTGCTTCAGGATGTCAAGGTATTTCCCCGCGACCTTGTAGCGGCCGTTTACGATCTGGCATTCCGCCATCCTCATCATCGCCCTCGGGCTTTTCTTCAGATCCGGAATGGATTCCTGCGTGTCGAAGGCATATCTTAGAGCCTCGTTGACGAATCCCAGACGCCAGAACGCCTCCCCGGTGGAAATGTTAGAGATAAAGTCACGCATCCTCGGCATCAGCAGCCCGCGGGTCCCCACTTGATAGTAGTTTGCCATTTCATCCATTCTTCCGGTCATAAACAAGGCAAGATTCACACTGACGCATCCGATGTCGGACTTTGGCTGATACTCCCCGGCTCTCGAGACAATCTCCTCCCATTTTTCATTCCTTGTCAGCTGGTCATAGGCAAGCAGCTCATAGGTGTCCCTATCATAACTTTTATGCAGGAATGTCAAGGCGGAAACCAGAATTGCAGCCGATTGTATTATCAGGCAGACTGCCCTGCAGCGCCTGAGTTCCGGGAGCGCCGCGATACAAACGGGAATCACAACTGCCAAAGCCATTACGACATATAACGAAGCCGGCTGTCTGAGTGGAATCTGATAATAGTCTATGCCGAGCAGCAATTGCCTCCACGGGTATTGTATGGCAAAGACGTAGTGGAAAAGAAGCAGACTTGCAACGGAAAAGGCCAGTCCGGCAAACACCCGCCATAAAGATTTTCCCTTTCCGGAAATAAAATAGACAAAAACAAATATCCAGGCGGCGGGGCCTATGAGCCAGAATGCCGCAGGAATCGCCGTCAGGGCGAATACGGTACTTTTTCTGGAGATGAATACCCGAGAAAGGACCAATGCCAGCAGTATCGCCATCACAAATCCCATAGTGACATACATATCCCCAAGGAGATAGAGGATGGCGGCGGGCAGTATGAAACTCAGCGGATACCATACGCAATCCGCCCCTTTGCCGATCTTTACGGAAACTTGCCAGACAAGTATCTGGATGGTGGCGAAAACAACCCCGTTCAGCAAAGCACCAAGCCATATTATATGGTTGAACTGTGTGACGAAATCCGAGAGCCAGTCGGCAAATCCTCCCGGAACTGACAAGCGTTCAAGAAGAAAACCGGAAGTGAAGAGGAATAGCTGGTTCTGCTCCTTGAATCCGAGTGCCTGTGGGAATGCCAGCCACCAGAACAACCATACGGCAGCCCCGGACAGTATAGTGAACAAAAGTTTAAGCCATTTTTCCATAAGTGGACTAAAGATATGAAAAATAGCCGTGAAGTTCAAGCTTCACGGCTATTTTAACAGTAGGGGAAAGCCTTGTCACTAATGCTTGGCCTTGAATACCCAGAAGGTGATTTCTCCCCATCCACCGACATCCGACTTATCATCAACGAGTGTCATATTGTCTGCATCGATATACATAATGCTGAAGTTGTCAGGGATTGCTCCGCTGGTGTTGATGGAGTATGGGAAGAGGATGCCTGGAGCTGTAAGCTTGCCGAGCTGCCATCCGCTTGAACGCTTCTCGTCGAAGTCGCTGACCTCATAGTCGGACGAAGCGATCTTGCTTCCGTCAGCGGCGTATGATGTGACGGTTCCGTCGGTGCTGAATACCATATAGGCATCAGTGCTCTCAGCGCCTGTGGCGACTCCGCCTGGTGCGTGGGAGAGCTGTCCCATAAATTCATCAGTGCTGGTGACGCCCCACCACTGTCCGTCAACTACGCCTGCGGTGAAGTTGGCACCTGCTCCCGTGCTTCCGGCATTGCCCCAGAAGGCATTGCCGTTGCTGTTCCAGGTCCATGTCCTCTCGCTTCCGCCGTTGAGTGCGTCATTGTAGCCGCTCTTGTTCTGGAACATCCAGAAGGTGATCTCACCCCAGCTTCCTGCGTCATTGCCCTTGGTGTAAACCAATGACATATAGTTTTCATCGAGATACATAAGGTCGAACTCAGTGACAGCCTTTCCGCCCTCGTTGATTGAGTACGGGAAGAGTACCGCAGGGTCAGCTGTTACGAGCTTGCCGATCTCCCAACCTGAAGAGCGTGAAGGGTCATAGTCCGTGATGGAATATGTACTCTTGGCAATCTGTGTTCCGTCAGGTTTGAAGGAAGCAATGTTGCCGTCCTCGTCGAAAGTCATATAGGCTCCATTTGCCTCGGCACCCGTGGCAACTCCGCCTGAATGAGCGAGCTGGTCCATAAGTCCGTCAGGAGTGTCAGGACCCCACCACTTGCCGTCGATGTTGTTCCAGGTGAAGGCTGAGCCCACGCCTGAGTTGCCGGCGTTGCCCCAGCAGGTTGCACCGTCCGTGTAATGCCAGCCCCAAGACTTGATGCCGTCGCCGAGCAGAAGCTTGAGCTCCGGATCAAGTTCGCCTGGAACGAATACATTGACCGTTGACTCAAAGCCCACTGTGCTTGCATCCTGGTTGATGGTTTCGACACGGAAAGTCTGGTCCGGGTCAGAACCGCGCTTCGGGGTGATGTTGAATACGCCGGAAGGCCCTGTTGCGAGGATTACCTTCGCACCATTTTTCAGGTTGGAGACCTGAACGGGCATTGCGGGGTCTGTGTGGTACTTGATGAAGTTACCATCGGATTGAGGCTTGGTGCACTCAAGATCTGCGAACTGGCCGTCAATCTTGAAAGAAGCCTGGACGGCAGAACTGTCCAAGTTCGGTGCAAGCGTGCCTCCAATGAGAATCTCCGGCTGGCAGGAAGCCAGATACATTACGGCTGCAGCGATTACTGCAAAATATGCTAATCTTTTCATAATTTTAGAGATTGTTTACGTTCAAACTGCTACCAACCTGCAAAATCGGTTCCTGCACCCCAACCATCATTCTGGGTGAAAGTGTATTCGGCACCGGCACCTGCAGAAAGTGAAATCTGGGCTTCAGGAATCCTTACAAATCCCTTGGTTTCCGTGTAACGCTTGCCATAGCCTCCATTATACTTGGCGGCATCATTGGTGCTCTCAACACCGCTGTTGTAGCAACGTACGCCCTGTTGCTTGTCGAGCGCTGCCACTGCATAGGATTCGCCGTAACGACGGAGGTCGTTGAAGCGTACGCCTTCGAAAGCGAACTCCCAACGGCGCTCATTGCGGATATTTTCTTCGCTGACAGGCTTTGATTCGAGTCCTGCACGGGCACGCACCTTGTCGAATGAAGCCTGGTTGCCGTTTAACTCGGCATCCATCAGGAGAACCTCTGCGAAGCGGATGAGGATCATATCGTTCACGCTGTTGAGCTGGAAGTTGTCCTCGTTGCCTTCAGACCAGGAGAGGCCCGGGAACATCACGTTCGTGAAGGACTTCATATATTTACCATTTTCCTCGCTCCAGGCAAGTACCGGCATAATCTTGGTCTGATAGTAGCCTGACTCCTGGATGTTGGAGTCGCCTCCAAACTTGTAAGAAGACCATTTCTCGACTGAGATGATGGAAGCGTCGAGTCGCTTGTCTGTAGGCTCGGCAGCCTTCCAGTCATCGACAAGAGAAGGGTTTACAGGGCACATACCCCAACCGGTACCGAACGGGAAGCATTCTCCGTTATCGAGGCTCTGACCGCGGACACCCCAATAGAGAGCGGTCTGGTTTGAATATCCGATGGTCGTGCTCCAGGAAGGCTGGGTGTTGAACTTGATGACGAACATAGCCTCGGGATTGACTGCGCCGTCATCTTCTGCCCATTTGTAGCCTTTACCCTTCCAAGGTGACTTTTCATCCTCGACAGAGCATCTGTTGGAATATGCCCAGAGATTGTGTGGGTCATCTACGAGCTGGTAACCTGAATTGGAGACGCAGTCGCTGATGTATCTGCCGACTTCCGCAGCATCGATTGTCGTGCCTTCGGCGATTGAAACATCGATGGCTTCGTTCTCGTAAGGAGGAAGAGTGATGGCGCCAAGTCCGTAAAAACCGCTGGCGAAGAGATAAGCACGGCCGAGGAGTGCCTCTGCTGCATATTTGTCTACGTGTCCGTCTCCGGAGCTCTTTCTTGCAGGCATAATGTCGGCTGCAATCTTGCAGTCCTCGATAATCTGACCCCAAAGGGCTTCTCCGCTGATCTGAGGGAGGGTTGGGTCTGCAGTCGTGGTGACGGGACAAGGGATGTTGCCGAACATTGAGGCGAGTTCATAGTAATACCACGCGCGGAGGAAGAATGCTTCTCCCATATACTGCTTGACCTTGTCGAGGCTCATCGAGGCACTGAGGTTGGGGAGTGCTTCGATTGCAGCATTTGCGCGGGCGATTCCTTTATAACGGGCCGTATAGAAACCGTCGTACATACTTGAACCGAAGTTCATCATAAGGTCTTCAGCCTGGGCTGCCATATCGTTGGCGCCACCGCCGCCGAGGCAGTTGTCAGATGCTGCCTCAGACCACATATGATGAGCAAAGAGAGGGCTGTTGCCGATGACGATATTCAAATTGTTATAAATACCGGAAATCATTTGGTCAGCATCGGTCTCGTTGACAGGGAAGTTGCTGCTGTCCTTTGACCAATAGTTTTCGCTATCAAGGAACCTCTCACAAGAAGCGAGTGAGAATGTCACGGCAGCTATTGCTGCGATACTCAATATCTTTTTCATATCAGTCATCTAATTAGAATTTAAGATTAAGTCCGACAAGGATTGTCCTTGCCTGAGGATAGTAGCCGAGGTCAAGTCCCTTGGCCCAGGCGTCGAAGCCGCCGTCTGAACCGACTTCAGGGTCAAGACCCATATACTTCGTGAATACGAAAGGATTTTGAGCCTGGACATAGAGATGGCACTGCTCGAAAGGAGCGTTCTTCCATATCCTCTTGAAATCGTAACCCAGGGAGATTGACTGGATTCTCAAGAAGTCCGCATTCTCAATGAAAATGTCGGAGTTGTTCATAAAGTTGAGGTCGGTACCTGCGGTGAGACGAGGCAGTTTGTTTGATGTGCCCTCGCCGTGCCAGTAGTTATAAACCTCGGTGGTGTAGTTGTTCCACTGGCTGTCCGAGTAACGGCGGTATGCGCGGAACGCCTGCTGGCCGAACTGACCGTAAGCACTTACTGCAAGGTCGAAGCCGTAGAGATAGAATGAGAGGTTGAGACCCATAGTGAAGTCCGGGTTCGGATCGCCGGTCATAGTCTTGTCGGAGTCGTCAAGCTTTCCATCATTGTTGATGTCGACGAACTTGAGGTCTCCCGGAACAGCGGTGCCTCTCATCGTAGGCTTGCCTGCTGCCACCCACTGGTCGATCTCTGCCTGATTCTGGAAGACGCCATCGGTCTTGTATGTCCAGAAATAGCCGATAGGATATCCTACCTGTGCGCGATACAGTTCTGCAATGCCCTGAACTACGTTGATCTGGCCGTGGATAATGCCCTCATCGTTTGCGATACGGGTTACGGTGTTCTTGTTGTATGCACCGTTGACGTTGATGTTGTAAGAGAAGTCCTTGCTCTTTGTGTCCTGCCATCCGATTGAAAGTTCGACACCGGTGTTGCGGACGTCACCGCCGTTGATGAAAGGAGCGTTGAGTCCGTAATGCCCGAGAACAGGGGCGTTGACGAGCCAGTCCTTGGTGTCCTTCTGATACCAGTCGAATATTACGTTGAGCCTGTTCTTTGCAAAGCGGGCGTCAAAACCGAGGTCGAGCTGCTGAGATGTTTCCCAGGTTATGTCGGGGTTGGCGAGCTTGTCGGCGTATGCACCGGTTCCTGAAGTTGTGGAGGTTGGGCCTGTGTAGAATGAATAACCACCGTCTGCTGCACCTACTGATACCGTTGACAGATATTGGAAGTTGTTGACGTTGCAGTTACCATTCTGACCCCAGCTCGCGCGGATCTTGAAGAAATCGATGACGCCGCGTGCATCCCGCATCCAAGGTTCGTTGGTCATTACCCAACCTGCGGAAATTGAAGGGAAGGTGCCCCATCGCTTGCCCTTCATAAAGTTGGATGAACCGTCCCGACGGATGATGAGGGACAGAAGGTATTTTTCATTATAGTCGTAGTTGATACGGCCGAAGAATGATACAAGACTGCTGTCTCCCCAGGTGGAACCTGTCGCATCGCTCGTAGAAGGGTCGCCTGACATATTGCTCACGTATGCGTGAGACCAGTCGTTAGGCCAGAGTCCCTTGCTGTTGGCTGAGCCTACGTTTTCGCCGAAGCCGTTCTTCTGGAGGGTGCTACCTGCGAGGACATCGAAGTTGTGGTCCTTGACATTGAACTTGTAGTTGACGGTGTTCTCCCAAGACCAGTTCCAGCCTGCGCTCGCACTCTGTGACACGCTGTCGGAGTCTGAGAAAGCGTAGTTGGTGAGCTTGTAGATCATCTGGTACTGACGGTAGGTATTGGCGGACATACTGTAGTTGAACTGGCTCTTCCAGACGAGGTTCTTGATAGGCTGGACCTTCAGGTTGGCCGAGAGGTTCAGGGCATATCCGTGGTTCTCGTTGTTGCCGCGTGAACTATAGTACATATTGGCAACAGGGTTGCTTGTGTAGGCATCCTTGTTCCAGATGCCGCTGTAGCTCAGCCATTCGTACTCGGTGTAACCGCTAGGGGTGCCTTCGCAGTAAAGCGGTACTAGAGGGCTGGCTAACAGCATACTGTAAACATCGTTCCAATAGTGGTTGCCGATACCGATACCGCTCTTCCTGTTGGTGGTGAAGGTCATATTTTCACCGAGGGTGATGATGTCGAGGTCGTCCTCCCTCCAGATCACGTGCTCGCTGTTGATGCGTGCGGTGAGACGCCTGTAGTTGGAAGCGACGGGCTTGCCCAGGATACCTTCCTGGCTTGTGTATGACACACCCATTGCAAACTTTGAGAACTCCGATCCGCCGGCGATATTGATTGCGTGATTGGTGATAGGAGCATCCTCGTTGCGGATAGCGTCAAGCCAGTTGGTCCCGGTGAATGAACCTGACTTGATTGAATTGTAGAAGTCAGGATTCAGGACACTGGACCAGTCAATAGGTTCGCGTCCCATATTGAATTCGACCTGATTCTGAATGTCCATATACTGCTGGGCATTGAGAAGCTGAGGCATTCTGGCCACGTTCTGGACTCCGTAGAATCCGTCGTAGCTCACGGTAATTCTGCCGCTCTTGCCCTGCTTGGTGGTGACGAGTACGACGCCGTTTGCGCCACGTGCGCCATAAATTGCGCAGGATGCGGCATCCTTGAGCACATCGATGCTCTCGATGTCTGAAGGGTTGAGGGCGTTGATGTCACCTCCGGCAACACCGTCGATGACATACAGAGGCGCGAAGGAACCGGTTGTACCCATACCTCGGATGGTGACCTTGAAACCTTCACCAGGCTGTCCTGATGAAGATATGATCTGCATACCCGGGGTGGATGACTGCATTGCGCCGAGAGCGCTGGTCGTGTTCAGTTTTGCGAGTTCCTCGCCTTTGACCTGAACAGTCGAACCGGTCACGAGCTTCTTCTTCTGGACGCCGTAGCCGACTACGACGACCTCGTCAAGAAGCTCGTTGTCTTCTTCGATGAGGATTGTGAACTGGCGCTGGTCGCCGACCACAATGACCTGATCCTTGTACCCGATGGATGAAACGACAATCGTCGCACCGTTCTGCACGTTGAGTGAGAACTTTCCATCCAGGTCCGTAATGGTACCGTTGGATGTACCCTGCTCCAAAACGCTTACTCCGGCCGCTGGTCCGATGTTGTCGGAGATAACACCTGTAATCGTATTCTGTGCGAATGCGGTTACACCCAGAAGCAAAGCCAGAAGAGAAGCAAACAGTTTACTTTTCATGGATTTTAATGGGTTAGAATTAGAATGAGTTGTTTAAAAATACGTTATGTTGTAACAAATAATACTATTTCACCAATGCAAAATTGGCGAATAGCAACAACTCAAACAAATACTATTTTGCTGAAATATGAGCGGATTTTTCAGATCACGACTTTATTCTTTTTGTAAAGCTGTCTGAATTGTTTCGGGGTGGTGCCGCGGCGTGCCTTGAAGACACGGTTGAAGTTGGAAAGATTGTTGAATCCGCAGTTGTAGCCTATCTGCGATATGTTGTTGGCCGTGTCGATGAGCTCACGGGCGGCGTGCCCGAGGCGGACGTCGGTGATGTAGCTCGTAAGTGTCCTGCTTGTGTGAAGTTTGAAAAAGCGGCTGAAGGCGCTTGGGCTCATACCGACTTTTCCTGCAATGTCGACAAGGGTGATTTCTTCGGCATAATGATTGTCGATGTATTCCTTGATAAGCTTTATCCTGGTGCTGCCGCTGTCTTCTATCGTGCTGGCGAAAGAGCTGCTGGCCAACACTTTATAGTTGTGTCTCGAAAGCTCGTTCAGAACCATCAGCATGCTCAGGAACTGGGTGAAACTGTCTTGCTGGAAGGCTATCGAGTCCAGTATGTTGTATACTTTCATTATCGCTTCCATAGGGAAGGATATGCCGTGCTTGGCGTCAGAAAACATCTTTCTGATGCTTGAGAACTGGTTCTTGGAGAGAAGCTGGTCGTCAATAAGCCCTCCGGAAAACTGAATGGTGATTTCGCGTATGTCGGGTGATGTGCACATACCCTGCTCCCAGGCGTGCTCGAGGTTCTCGCCGGCGATGAGTACCAGGTCGAAGTCTCCGATAGTCTCGATGCTGTCGCCGATCACCCTCTGGACGCCGGCTCCGCCCTGGACGAAATTCAGCTCGAATTCTACGTGCCTGTGAATAGGGTAGGTGAAAACGCTCTTGTGCCTTTCTACTATGTAGAAGCAGTCTTTTTGTGCGAGACCGGTTATTTCTGCGAGAATCTCACTCATGGCAATTATACAAGCTGGTTTGTAAATTATGGTAAATTTTCTTCAAAGTATGATACTTTCTTACATTCGGGCTAGAATTTGTCCAGAAACTCTTTTCTGATGCCTTCCCCCCAGCTTTTTTCCATCCACATAGCGTGACCGCAGGTTGGGACGCAATAGTAATGCTTTTCAGACCTGACCTGATTGTAGCCGGCGAAATTGGTGTGTGGAGGGCAGGTCGGATCCTGAAGGCCGAATGCCATATATACCGGGCAGGCCACTCTGTCGGTAAAGTTCTTCACGTCGAAATATGACAGGGTAGTCAATGCTTCTTCTCTGGATATGCCTTTTTCCGCCCAGGCTCTGAATGCCTCGCCTACCGGCCAGTCCACGATTTCTCCGTAATGAGGATAATCCGAAAGGAACGGCACTGCCGGTGCTGCCGCCGCCAGTCTGGAGTCGAGCGCTGCCGCTATCCAGGTGAATGCTCCACCCTGACTTTCGCCTTTGGCCACTATTCGTGCCGGATCGGTCTGCTCGAGCGATGTCACGAAATCTATGGCGCGTACCACGTCGCAGAAGGCTCCGCGGTAGTAGTATGTCTCCTTGCTTTCGATCCCCCTCTGGAACCAGTCGCGCAGCTCGTCGCGGAAAATGCCCTGGTTGCGGGCGCAGGCAAGGAATTCGATGCATTCCGGCTCTCCTGACGGATCGTACCAGTAAGGGTCGGCGCCGTAGCCCATATAGTCGATATATGCCTTGTATCTGCCCTCTTTGACAGGCACGCAGAGTATTCCTCCGGTGGTCTCGCCGCCCAGCGATTTCATTGTCACGCGGTAAGTCTTCCTGATGTCGTTGGAATGCTCCGGGATGTATTCCATCTGATAATCCGGTTCGACGGCCGCAAGCTCGGCGAGTGTCCTGTCCCAGAATTCGTCGAAGTCGGGCTGCTTGTCCTGCGGACTCCCGACCAGCTCGGGCTGAACGCCGATGAAGAAGGAACTGCCTGCAGGGAAGGTGTGCATCCCGTTCCGGTGAGGCTTGCTGATGGTGAATTCCGCCTTGTAGAAGCCGGGCTTGACGTCGTTGAGGTTGAATGAGATGCCCTTGGTGCCCGTGAAACCGAATTCCTGCTTGAAACTGTATGCTGTGACCGCTTCTCCCGTGTTGAGTCCGATGTCGTTGATGAGAGCCATCTCTACCGTGCCCTCGGCGTGGCCCGGGCAGGAAAGCGTGACGTTCAGTTTGTATGGCTTCCCGCCATCGAAGAGCCATTCGTCGGGTGATGTGATTATGCTGATGCATTTGTTGAGCTTGTCGGTGTATCTGCGGATGACGTCTATGGTGCTCCTGTCTGAAAGGTAAACGCCGTTGAGGCCCTGGGCTTCCTGGAACGGGTCGCCGCAGAGTTCGTCGCCTTCCTGCCAGAACTGGTGGCCGGGAGTCTGCGCCGCGAAGCCGCTCCACGCCCAGAAGTTGCATCCTGCGAGCCTGCCCCCGGCCTTTGCCGATTTAAGCACGTTGTCGAAGACGAAGGCGTAATACTTGTCCCGTGCCGTGACAGGTGCGTCGTTGACGTATTCGAAACCGTCGCGCGGATAACCGAATTCTTCGATGACGACAGGCTTGTTCAGGTAGTATGCCTTTTCGAGATGGCTGCCGATGTACTGTCCGGTTCTTGAAATGGCTTCGTCGATACCTTCCGTGACATTGCCTTCGCGCACCCAGCTCCAGTTGTATGGCCAGATGTGTATCGTCAGGTAGTCGATTTCCGGACAATCGTGGACGCGTGCGAAGAGGTCGATGTCGCCCTCGCAGCCCATAGCGCCTTCGTTGCCGGTGCTGACCATATGGTTCCTGTCGATTGATTTGATGAGCTTCGCGGTGCCCTGGATGTAGTCTATGTATTCTTTCCGGGCATCAGGGTCGCCGGTGAACGGACGCGGCTCGTTGCAGATCTGCCAGCTGAATACCGCCGTCTCATCCTTGTAGCGGGAGACCACACGTTTGACGTGTTCCTGGTACAGTTCCACCGCCTTGGGCGTGGATGCGAACTTCCACATTGCAGACATATATGCGCCATATCCGTCCCTGGCGGGATGAGGCTGCTTGCCCGCCCCGGCCTTTTCGAGCCAGCTGATATAGCAGTCGTCCGTCCATTCCCAGGCATTGTTCAGATAAAGGACGGCGCTCATCCCGCGAGCGCGCATTTCCTTGAAGACGATGTCGAGACCTTCGAAGTTCTCGTCGGTGGCGAGTATCCTGAGGTTGGTCATTCCCAATGCTTTCAGGGTGTCCAGTTCGGCGGTGAGCCTTTCGGGGGCCTCCAGCGCGAGCCTTGAGGCATACCATACGTTCGTGCCGATATAATACTGCGGCTGGTCCTTGTAGACGATGCGGCAGTCTTCGACGTGGTAGAACTCCTGATTTGTGCAGGCTGTCGCGATGAGAAGCAGCGCTGCGGCGAAATACTTCAGATTCTTCATATTATGTGATTATCCTATCAATTCAATCAATTCCATACACATCCGTCCGTTGTGGTATGGACATTTCCAAAAGCCGGCACGGTCGTCGGCGGTGTTCACGCTGCCGTCGGCAAGAAGCCCCCAGTACCATTCGCCGTCCGGGGCGATGATGTGCTTCTTGATGAACTCCCACTCGGCTTCGGCGGCATCAAGCCACTTCCCGTCGCCGGTCAGTTCCCACTGATAGAAGCAGCCGACAACGGTTTCGGCCTGCACCCACCAGTCGCGGTTGAGGTGCTTCTCACCGGCGGTGATGTTCCATTCGTATATCATACCGCCCTCAGGCGTGAACCCCTCCATCCCGGCTTCTGCGATACGGGAGCAGACGGGGCGTATCCGCTGCTTGAGCGCCTCGTCGCCCAGTACGCAGGCGGCCTCCCAGAGGAGCCAGGAGCATTCGATGTCGTGCCCGAAGCTCTGGATGTGGCCGTTGAGCTGCCATTTCTCGTCAAAGAAAAGCTGCAGATGTCCGTCGGGGCCGGTTATCCTGTTGGCGAACAGGACAATGAGATTGCGGAGCTTTTCTTCGAGCCCGCTGTCCTTCCATACCCTGAAAAGGCAGGTGTATGCTTCCAGGATATGTAGATGGGTGTTCATTGTCTTGGCATCGTTCTGGTCCTTGTCGGACAGGCGCATATCTTCAATCGGCCGCCAGTCTCTTGTGCACGCCTCAATATATCCGTTGGAATCGTTGTCGAAACTGTGCTCTTCGATACAGCGGTATAGCGCGACGGCCGTGTCCAGGGATTCCTCGTCCCGGGTTGCGCGGTTATATTCGGCAAGTCCGTATATGGTAAAGGCTATGGCGTAGAACTGCTTTTTCGTATCGAGCGGGCAGCCGTTGGCGTCGAGGCTCCAGAATGCACCTCCGGATTCCTTGTCGATAAAGCGCTGAAGTATGTAATCCTTGGCTCTTGTGGCTGCGGAAAGGTATTTTTCGTTGTGAAAAATTCTATAGGATGCAGAAAAAGTCCATAGAATTCTTGCATTGAGAATAAGCCCTTTCGGAGCATCGGAAATCAATGTATTGTTGCCGTCACGCCTGCCGAAAAAGCCTCCACAAGGGTCTGACATAAGGTTTTCCCAGAAAGGGAGAATGTTGCCGGTCAATTCCCGACTGACTTCTGATTTAAATTGAGATGTTGTCATAAATTGTTGGACAAAGATAATAAATAGTATTATATTTGCAATATGAGAGAAATACACTACATAATAAAATGCAAGTCTGTTGAAGAATTGAAAGAAGTCGAGGGGACCGTTCCGGGCGAGGTCGTTTTCAAGAAATATTTCCTTTCGTCGGCCTCCCAGGCGAAGTTGCTTCCTGCCGGGGAAGGCGCCGTGTCGGCTGTCGTCCAGCCGCCGCTTGACGGGAATTCCGTTGCGGCCTGGATATGGACTGCCGACGACTTTGACAGCATCCTGCGCAAGCCGGGAATGACTGTCGTCCGCGACAGATGCGGGTGCGAGCACGTCTGGTCTGCCGGGATGACATCTTTTGCCTCCGGCTCTGAAGCCCAGACTGCGGAGGTTCTTGAATCATATGAAGGCGTGCTCGGGAGCCTTGGGATGAACCTCCCGGAACATTGCGTCCGCACGTGGTTTTATGTCCACGACATTGACGACAATTATGCGGGGATGGTAAAGGGACGGAGAGAGAATTTTGAAAAGATCGGACTGACCCCCGAGACACATTATATTTCCAGTACAGGCATCTGCGGCAGCCCCGCAGACGGGACGCTGGTACAGTTGGACGCTTATGCCGTGAAAGGGAATTTCTCCCAGCGATATCTTTATGCGCCGACACACCTGAACCCGACATACGAATATGGCGTCACCTTTGAACGCGGTACACGTCTGGATTGCGGCGACAGCCGTCGTGTGTTCATCTCGGGCACGGCCTCCATCAACAACAGGGGAGAGGTGGTACACGTGGGAGACGTAACCGCCCAGGCCGAACGGATGATCGAGAACGTCGGGGTCCTGCTGGCGGAAGGCGGTGCATCATTCGCCGACGTCAGGGAGGTGTCCGTCTATCTGCGCAATGCCGGTGACTATCCGAAGATTGCAGGGATTTTCGAAAGACTTTGCGCCGATATCCCTTATGTAGTGGTGCTTGCGCCTGTCTGCCGTCCCGATTGGCTTATCGAGATGGAGTGTATCGCAGAGATTCGATAAAAATTCGGTATATTTGCAACCGATTATCGAATTATGAGCACAAAGCGCAGAAATATCGCGATAGTATATTCAATCCTGCTTGCCGTCGGAGTCTTTCTGGTTTCTTTCAAAACCGGAAGAGCTGTCGTTCCGTCAATGCTGATTATGGGCGCAGTTCTGCTTGATATGATAATCACCCGCGTCTTCCTCAGCAGGAAGTCACTTATCTCCTTTGCCTTGTGCGTCATCCCGGCAATATTCGTGTGGATGTTCTTCTGTGATATGAAGTACCTGTGGCTGATCCTTTCGGCCGCCTGTTCCGTCGGCCTGCGCTACTTGTACAGCGGCCGGCTGCCGGACACGAGGCCCACGACTGATACGTGGATGGGCTCACTGATTCTGACGGTCATCCTCTGTGTCACACCGTTCATCATCTCCGCCATCTGTTTGCTGTAGGCGATGGCCTGCCTGCCCCCGTTATCTCAATTTCTTGGACCCTTTGAATGTGGCGAAGACCCTGCTCGCGCTGAAATCGGGCCACTGTATGAGGATGTTGACGGTCTGCTTCCTGTAGTCCTCGATAATCTGTATGGTTACATCGCCGTCATTCTCCACGAGTGTGGCGTTCGCGCTGGTAAGTCGGGAGTTTTCGAAATCCTCGATTTTGAGTGCGCTGTCCTTGTACCGTATGGTCCTGTCCTTGAAGGATATGGTCTTGGCTTTTGAGTTGAAGACGATCTTCCCGCTGATCTGACCTGTGGTATAGCCGACCACGACATCGCCGGCCATTTTTGCCGCACCGCCGAGCGACTCGGATTTGGCAATCGTGTATTCGGCCAATTGAGAACCGCTGAATACGCTCTGGGCATTGAGAGAGGCTGCGGCGAGGAGGCCAGCTGCAAAAAGGACAATCAATTTCTTCATTTTTAGTGTCATTTGGTTCCCAAATTTACAAAAAAATCAGGTCCGCGAAACCGCAGACCTGAAATTATTCATTGAGAAAGCAATTATTCTGCCGCTACAACGTTAACCTTGACGTTTGCGAAAACGCCCTTGTAGCACTTGACCTTTGCTTCGAACTCACCGAGTTCCTTGATTTCAGGAACGGTGACGTTTTTCTTTTCAACCTCTGCGCCTGCGGCTGCGAGAGCCTCGGCAACCTGAGCTGCTGTAACGGCACCATAGAGCTTGCCGGCCTCACCGACCTTGGCAGCGATCTTGACCTCGACAGCCTCGATCTTTGCTGCGACAGCCTGAGCGTCTGCAACGAGCTTGGCCTCTTTGTGTGCTCTCTGACGAAGGGTCTCTTCGTGCTGCTTGAGGGCGGACGGGGTGGCTACGGTAGCGAAACCCTGAGGAACGAGATAATTGCGAGCGTAACCGGTCTTTACTTCTACCACATCACCGGCCTCGCCGAGATAGGCAACTTCTTTCTTGAGAATGATCTTCATAACGCTTCAATTATTTAAGGAGGTCAGTTACATACGGGAGAAGAGCAAGTGAGCGTGCGCGCTTCACTGCCTGAGCCACTTTGCGCTGGAACTTGAGGGAAGTGCCGGTGATGCGGCGAGGGAGAATCTTACCCTGCTCGTTGAGGAACTTCTTGAGGAACTCGGCGTCCTTGTAATCTACATACTTGATACCCGCCTTCTTGAAACGGCAGTATTTCTTCTTGCGAACCTCTACGGTTGGAGGGTTCAGATAACGGATTTCGTTATTCTCGATGTTTGCCATAATTAAGCCTCCTCTTCTGCTTTAGGTTCTACATTTGCCTCTGCTGCGGGCTCTGCAGCCTTGGCGGCCTTCTTGTCGCGGCGATGCTGTGCGTATGCAACGGCGTTCTTGTCCATAGCCACGGTGAGGAAGCGAAGGATACGCTCGTCACGGTGATACTGGGTCTCAAGAGTTGCAACGAACTGAGGATCAGCCTTGAACTCGATCAGGTAATAGAATCCTGATGTCTTGTGCTGGATTGGGTACGCGAGCTGCTTGAGCCCCCAATCCTCTTCGTACACCACCTCACCATTGTTTTCCTTGATGAGGCCGACGTACTTGGCAACCGCTTCCTTCATCTGTGAATCAGACAAAACGGGAGTTGCAATGAAAACGGTTTCGTACTGTTTGATCATAATGTTGTTGATTAATAAATTAGGCCCCGATATTTCGGGGCCGCAAATATAGGTATAACTTGTGAAAAAAACAAATGTCACTCAGCCGTGTAATCCTCCGGATGGAGGGCCGTCAGGTCGAGCGACTTGTAGAACTGCTGGATGCGGTCGGTGTCGGCTCTCGCGTCATCGGAAAGTTCGAACGAGGGGCCGTGGGCGAAGATTTTCTTCTTGTAGTCGTAGTATCCCGCGTAGACGGGAACTCCGGTGTGCCGGGCAATGGAATGATATCCGGTCTTCCATTTTCGGACAGCCTTGCGGGTTCCTTCAGGACACAGGCACAGGTAGAAGGTGTCCGACCGCTCCATCTCGTGCATTACGCCCATCAGGACCTTCTGCGGATGCGACCTGTCGATCGGGAAGCCCCCCAGGGCACGGAGCAACAGGCTGAAAGGGAAGAAAAAAGCTTCCTTCTTGATCATTACCTTGAACTTCACGCCGACGCTGCGGGCGTACATATAGCCGATGACGAAGTCCCAGATGCTGGTGTGCGGAGCGGCGAGGAAGATTGCTTTCTTCTCTGGGATGACGCTGTCCGATTCGTTGGCGTAACGCCATCCGAACACCTTGAACATCAGAAACCTGGCGAATTTAGGACTCATTGCTGTCGAAGAATTTGCCGTCACCGTCGGCATCGATGGTGTGAGCGAGTTTTTCAATGTTGAGTGAACGTGCGCTGGCATCGACGATGTCCTTGTAGATGCCGCCCTGCCTGTAGACTTCATCAGGGTCACCGCTCTGCTCGACGCGTCCCTGACGGAGCGCGTAGATGATGTCGGAATCGATGATCTGTGAAATCGAATGCGAGATGATGATGACGGTGCGGCCCCTCTTGATCTCATCTATGCTGGCCTTGATCTGCTCGGTGGCGATGGCGTCGAGTGAGGCCGTAGGCTCGTCCAGGAAGATGATAGGCGGGTTCTTCAGGAACACCCTGGCTATCGCGATGCGCTGCTGCTGGCCGCCGGAAAGCTGGGTTGCCTGTGACTTGAATCCGTTAGGGAGGCCGACGATCTGGTCGTAGATGTATGCCTTGCGGGCGGCCTCCTCGATCTCCTCAAGGGTGGCGTCCGGTTTGCCGTAGCGGATATTGTCCTCGATGGTGCCGTCGAAGATGTGGTTCTTCTGAAGCACGAGACCTATGTTGTCGCGCAGGAAGTGCGTGTCGTAGTCTTTCAGATCGACTCCGTCGAGCGTGATGCTTCCGCAGTCGGGACTGTAGAACTTGTCCAGAAGGTTGACGACTGTCGACTTGCCGGCCCCGCTAAGACCCACCAGCGCGGTTATCTTGCCGCTGTCGATGTGCATATTGATGTCGTGCAGGGCCTTTGTACCGTTAGGGTAGGTGAAATCGACGCCGCTGATGACGAAGTTGCCCTTGACTTTCTCGGGACGGTAGTTTCCTGAAGGCTCGATCTCTGAGTCTGAGTTGAGTATGTCGAAATATCCCTCGGCATAGATGAGGGCATCGTTCATATCGTCGAAGATGCGTTGGAGCTGGGTGATAGGGGCGACCACGTTGCTGAACAGCATTACGTGGTACATTATCTTGCCTATGGACATTCCCGGATAGTCGATGAGGACGAGGTAGGCCGTGAGGATGATGATGAGCACCGTGCCCACCTGCTTCACGAAGGTCTTGAGGCCGTTGTAGTAGAAGGAGGTCTGGCGGACACGCATCTGGTCGTCGGTGAATTTTGTCTGGAGGTCCCACTGCTTGTCACTTTCGATTTTCTCGCGGTTGAAGCTCTTGATGACGTTGATGCTCTCGATGATGCTCATTATGCCGTGGCTCTTGACTTCGCGCAGGGTCCTCATATTCCGGCGCCAGCCGTTGAGTTTCCTGGCCTGGCGGACGGTGATCCAGAAATAGATAGGGACGATGAACAGGGCGGTGAGCCCGACGTAGATGTTGGCGACGAAGATGAGTATGAGCGCCAGGACTGCGCTCGTGAACAGCGGCAGCAGGTCTATGAAGAAGTTCTGCACCGTGCGGCTGAGGCTGCTGACACCCTGGTCGATTCTGGTCTGGAGCTGGCCTGTGGCGTTTTCCTGACGGGAGAAGAATGCCATCCTGAAAGAGAGTATCTTGTCCACTACGGACTGGCTCATGTCCTTGCTGACGAAGATGCGCATACGCTCACCGTAATAGCTCTGGGCGTATGTGATGCCTACGGAAAGAAGTTCCTTGCCGAGGAGGACGGCAGAAATGATCGTCAGGATGCGCGCGGCCTCCGCCCAGTCGAAGTTGCCCTTGCCCACAAGTGCGTTGACCTTGTCGACCGTCCAGTCGAGAACCACCGCGTTGACCTGTGCCAGCAGGGATCCGATGAGGGTCAGAATCAAGGTCAGAATCACGAGCCATCTGTATGGCTTTACAAACGGCTTGATGTTCTTGAAAAGTTGAAAAATGTTCATATCAGATGTTTACGTCTTCCAGTTCTTCCTCGCTGCGCAGGTTGCGGCGTATGAAGTTCTGGCGCTCGATTGTGTTGTCTCCCATATAGAATTCCATAATCTCGGCGATGGATTCTTCCTCGGCGAGTTTGACGAGGTCAAGACGCATATTCTCCCCGATGAAGTCTGCGAATTCGCTGGAACTTATTTCTCCCAGACCTTTGAATCTGGTGATCTCGACGCCCGTCTTGAGGGCGGCGATTGCCTTTTCCTTCTCTTCAGGAGAGTAGCAGTAACGGTTCTCTTTCTTGTTGCGCACGCGGCAAAGAGGTGTCTGGAGTATGTGGACGTGGCCTCGGCGGATCAGGTCCGGGTAGTATTTCATAAAGAAGGTGAGGACCAGCATACGGATATGCATTCCGTCGTCATCGGCGTCGGTTGCGACAACGATATTGTTGTAACGGAGGTTCTCGAGGTCATCTTCGACGCCAAGAGCGGAGATGAGCAGGTTGAGCTCTTCGTTCTCAGCCACCTTCTTGCGGCTCTCCTTGTAGCAGTTGATAGGCTTGCCGCGGAGGGAGAACACCGCCTGATAGTTCGCATTGCGCGCCTTGGTGATGGTTCCGCTCGCGGAATCGCCCTCCGTGATGAAGATGGAGGAGCGCTCGATGTCGTCCTGGGTCTTGTCGGTGACCTTGTCGTTGTAGTGGAAGCGGCAGTCGCGGAGCTTTTTGTTATAGACGTTCGCCTTCTTGTTGTGCTCGCGAGTCTTCTTCTGTATGCCGGAAATCTCTTCGCGTTCCTTTTGGCTCTGCTTGATCTTATCCTCGATCACGGGGATGAGGTCGGTGTGCATATGGAGGTAGTTGTCGAGATTCTTTGCGACGAAGTCGTTCACGAACGAGCGTATGGTCTGGCCGTGTTCGCCCTTGTCGGGCTTCTCCCACATATAGGTGGACCCGAGTTTCACCTTGGTCTGGGCCTCGAATGTCGGCTCCTGGATCTGGATGCTGATGGCGCCTACGACGCCCTGGCGGCAGTCCTGGGGCTCGTAGTTCTTCTTGAAGAAGTCCTTGAGCGTCTTCGCGATCGCCTCGCGGTATGCGGCGAGGTGCGTGCCGCCGTCGGAGGTGTACTGGCCGTTGACGAATGACTTGATGTTCTCGCCGATGGCGTCGCCGTGGGTGAGGACTATCTCGATGTCTTCGCCTTCAAGATGGATAGGCGGGTAGAGAGGTTCTTCTCCGAGGCTCTCGTTCACGAGGTCGAGCAGGCCGTTTTCGGATTTATAAGGTACTCCGTTGAGGACGAGCGTGAGGCCCTTCTTCAGGTAGGAGTAGTTCTTTATCATCGTCTCGACAAAGTCGAGGTTGTAGCTGAAATCCTTGAAGAGCGCGGCGTCGGGGAAGAATTCCACGAGGGTGCCGTTCTTCTCTTTTGTGGCGCCTGTGCCTTCCTCCTTGAGCTCGCCGCTTTCGAAACGGGCCCAGGAGCATTCGCCGTCGCGGTGCGAGCAGACGTAGAAATCCTTTGAAAGGGCGTTGACGGCTTTCGTGCCGACACCGTTGAGGCCGACTGATTTCTTGAAGGCCTTGTCGTCGAACTTGCCGCCGGTGTTGAGGATGCTTACAGCCTTGACGACGGAACCGAGAGGAATGCCTCGGCCGAAGTCGCGCACGCGCACGTGATTGTCCTCGATGTCGATCTGAATCTGCTTGCCGAATCCCATCGCAAACTCGTCTATGGAGTTGTCGATGATCTCCTTGAGCAGGACATAGATGCCGTCGTTGGGATTGCGTCCGTCACCGAGGCGGCCGATGTACATACCCGGTCTCATCCGGATATGCATCACGCCTTCCAGGGTGCGTATGTTGTCGTCTGTATAGTTGTTATTTTGCTGCATTTCTCTTTACTACTCCCTTCAGGTGGAGGATAACAGGCTTCTTCTGGTTGGAAAGATAAACCGTAAGAGTCTTGTCGAACGGGAACGGGCCGTCCTCGTTCGAATATGTGGCGGTCACCGTACCGCTCTGTCCGGGCGCGAGTTTGGTGCGTGTCCAGTCGACTTCAGTGCAACCGCAGGAGCTGACCACGGCGAGGATCAGGACATCCTCTTCGGTTTCATTCGTGTATGTGAAAGTACAGGTCTGCGGGCCGTCCTTGAGGCTGACGGTGCCGAAATCGTGGACGGTCTGATCAAAATCCGGGCTGGTGAACAGCAGTGTGGCCAATATCAGAAAAAGACTTTTCATATCTTTGCAAAGTTACGATAAAAATATTACTTTTGTGAGTCGAAAAACAGCAACTTATTAACAATCTCATAACATTATGGCATATATTATTTCCCCAGACACCTGTGTAGCTTGTGGTACCTGCCAGTCAGAGTGCCCGAAGGGCGCTATCAAGGAAGGTGACGTTTATTCCATTGATCCTGAACTTTGTATCGAGTGCGGCACCTGCGCTGATGCTTGCCCTATGGGCGCCATCTCACAGGGTTAGTGACCGGCACTTGCCAAAAAATAAGAAGGCCCTGCAGTCATCGCTGCAGGGCCTCTTTCGTGTATCAAATATGACGTGTCTTGTCATTAGTCGAGCGGACGCATTATGAATTCGATCGAGTTGCCTGCGAGGTACCTTGCGGCCATCTCCTTGATTACGTCAGGTGTGAGGTTCTTGACGGCAGCCTCGTATTCGGCGATATGATCCATTCCGTAGTTGACGTTCTTGAAGATCTCGTTTCTCCAGTAGCTGTTGTGGAGCTTTGACTCAGGAATTTTCTTCTCGAGGTTCTTGACTGTCTTGTCGAACTGCTCTGCGGAAGGACCGTTGGCGGCAAGGTCGACGATGGTCTTCTGTGCAATCTCGCGGAGCTTGTCGGCCTGGTCGACATTGGTGTCGAATGCAACCTGAAGGATGTAGCATCCTTCTTCAGGAACTCCCAATGTGGCAGTGCTGGCGCCATAGGTGCCGCCTTCAGCCTCGCGGAGAGTCTCCACGTATGCCATATCAAGAATGTAGCTGAGAGCCTCTGCGGCGACGTTGTTCGCGCCTGTGAAAGGTGCATCGAACCTGTAGATGTTGCAGCAGGTGACCTTCGGGGTCTGCATCTTAGCCTTGAAGTCGTCGACGAGGGTGCTCTTTGAGTAACCGTCGTTGCGGTTGATCACTGCACTGGCCTTCTTGCCCTTGGCGATGGAACCGAGGTACTTCTGGATGAGAGGAAGAGCCTCCTCGGCATTGAAGTCGCCAACGAAGACAGCGGTAGCGCCGGCGGCATCTGCGAACAGCCTGCGCATAACCTTCTCGAATACCTTGAGGTCGGCGCCTGCCAGGGTGGCTTCGTCAATCATCCTTGTGCGGTCACCTTCGTAAACCTTGTCGTAGAGCTCCTTCTGAAGCTTATAGTTGGACTGTTCCATAAGGGCAGGGAGGACGGTCTTGATCTGGTCGATACCCTTGTTCCATTCGGACTCATCGAAACGAGGGTCGGCAAAGTTGAGGTATGCGAGCTGGAGTGCGGTCTCGAAGTCCTTGACAGTGGTGTTTCCGGCTACGCCGTGGTCATATTTGTCGACATAGACGTTGACGCCCAGCTGCTTGCCGGCCAGCATCTTGCCAACCGTGCTGTTGGAGAATTTGGAGATGCCGGTGTTGCTGACATAGAGGGAGATGAGGTTCTCGTCCATTGCGTTGAGCTCGCTGTCCTCGATGAGTGTGCGGCCGCCACGCTTCGCGATGGCGAAGATGATCTTGTCCTTCTCGTATTCGGTAGGGAGAAGGATGACCTTCATGCCGTTTGCGAGGGTATATTCGGTGGAGCCGTAGAGGCCTGCCTTGGTCTTCTTGACCTTGCTGCCCTTGAGCAGGGAAGCATCGAGGAATGACTCAGGCACATCTTCGCCGGCAGGGGCTGCGATTTCGGCGCTCCTTACCTTGGCGATGATGCTTCTGATAGCGCTCTCTTCCGGAACTGCGATGCCTTCACCTTCGCGGCCCATATATACTACTACCAGATTCTCTTCTGTGATTGCAGCCTGTGAGGCCTGGTTGATGACCGGAGCCTGGAGCTGAGGAAGAAGAGCCTGGACGACCTGAAGCTGAACCGCAGGGTCCATAAATGAGTAATTCTTGTAGAAGTGATTGATGAGAGGGTCAACAAGATCGCTGTTCTTGCGGGTTGCAGCCTGGTTGGCTTCTTTTTCATACTGTGAGAGGAGCTCTGTCTTCGCGCGGTCTATCTCGCTGTCGGTGAACCCGTAGCGGTGCATTCTCTCCACTTCGGTGAGGACTGCCTCGAAAGCTTCGAGATCCCTTCCTTCCTTGCCGACTGAGACAACGGATA
>JAZLGQ010000003.1:0-90460 GCA_045616385.1 Candidatus Cryptobacteroides sp. | reverse complement strand
ATATGACCTGGTGGATATGCAGTCAGGCTTTCACTGGACAAAGAAAAAGGCCCTGAGCACGAGGGTCATATCGAAAAACAATACAATATCAGAGCGGTTCGAGTGACTAACAACCGGCCGCCTGAATCACTTGCGAAACTTAAGTAATGAAGGAAGTCTTCAAGGATTTTGGTCTTAAGTTCGGGAGATGTAGTCATATGTAAAGGGTCTTTGTTGCTACAAAGATACCCTTATTTTACGCACTACGTATAAAATATATCCACGGAAGTTTGGTATTGAGCAAAAAAAACAACTAACTTTGCAGTCAGATTATGGTGAGGAGGGAATCGTAGCGTCCGCCTTCTTGAAAAGGGAATCCGGTGAAACGCCGGAACTGTGCCCGCAGCTGTAAATTCCGTAATCGCCTCGAAATCTTATGCCATTGTCCTGAAGGATGAGAAGGCTCGGGGATGGAATGAGTCAGAAGACCTGCCACAATCGAAGTTTAATCACAGGAGCCCGGGGGCAGGATCCAGATAAACTGCGCAAATGTTATTATCTACAATCTCAGTTGTGGCTGGTCTGCTGGTGGCAGAAACGCCGGACACTCTTCAGGCAGTGACGGTTGTCGCTGACCGTGGAGTGGTGGTATCCAGGACGGATACCGTTCAAATCTCGAATTCAATTTCAATCACCGATGCCTTTGCATCAATCCCGGGGCTTTACGTCGCCGATTACGGTGGTCCTGCCGGTGCGAAGAACATCAGCCTGCGCGGGTTGGGGAGCCCCCACGCAGTCATTTATGTTGACGGCATCCGCGTCGGAAATATCCAAAGCGGGCAGGCGGACCTGGGGATGCTGGATCTTGGCACCTGTGGCGGCATCGTGATAGACTATGCCCAGAACAGCATTTCATTCAATACGGCCAGACCCGTGTTCGGTGAACGCCCCGTTAGCGGAAAGATAAGTTTCCGAGGCGGTTCGTTCGGGACATACGAGCCGTCCGGCCGTCTTGACTTCAAGTTATCTGACAAGGTCAGCCTTTCCGCAACTGCCGGAGGCGTGTTCAGCAAAGGTGACTTTCCCCTTTCAGACGGCAGCAGACGGCTGAACAACGATGTGCGCCAAGTACGCACCGGGCTTGATTCCCGGGGCATTACCGACGGTGGTGACTGGCACGCAAAAGCCTACTTGAACAGCATGCAGCGAGGCACTCCCGGCACGATGGAATGGCCGTCCACAGACCGGCAGAAAGACCGCAATGCATTCCTGCAGGGACTTGTGCGCGAGCGCTTTTCTCCCATATATACCCTTCACGCAAGCGCCAAGCTTTCCTTCGACGATATGGAATATCAGAGCCTGTGGGGGAACAATTTCTACAGACAGGCCGAGGTTCAGCTGAATTCCGCCCACAGATTCAACATCTGCCGTTGGCTCGAAGCATCGCTCGCGGCAGATTTCTGCTGGGACGGATTGGACGCCGACCTCTACGATGCTGCACGCACGTCGGTATTTACCACAGTGTCGGCCGCGTTCCATCCGGGACGGTTCAGCGCCGACATCGCTCTTGAATATGCCGGCACATTCGACAAAGGCGGGCAGCGTCGCAACATTCTGTCTCCGTCGATGGACATCCGCTGGAATGCATCCGACGGATTCGACCTTACGGCCTTCGCCCGCAGGGCATACCGCACACCCACTTTCAACGAACTGTACTACCCGGGCTACGGCAACCCGGAGCTCAAAGCCGAGGATGCCTGGCTGACCGGCCTTGGGATGGAATTCAAATGCACTTTCGGCAGAAACTGGCATTTTCAGACAAAGGCCGACGGCTTTTTCAATTACCTGAAAGACAAGATAATATCGGCTCCTACGGCAGAAGACCCTAATATCTGGCTGCCCTTCAATGTCGGAGTGGCGCAGATGGCCGGGACTGACATCAGAGCATCCGTCAATTATGCCGGGAACGTCTTGAAAAGCGGGATTTCGGTCCGCTACAGTTATCAGAGCTCGATCGACAAGACCCCCGGCAGCCACACATTTGGGCAGCAGATCCCATTCATCTCAAGGCATACCGTAGTTTTCGGTGCAAACGTATCCTGCAAAGGCTGGAGCGCCGTCATCAACTGGAACTGGCGCGGGGGGAGGTACGACTCCACTGGCCGTATGCCCGACTACGACACACTTGACCTGACTGTGGGGAAGGGCATAAAGCTGCCGAAAGGCCTTGCGCTTGAGTTCAAGTTCATCGCCCGCAATCTGACGGACTGCCGATATGAACTTGCCGGGGGATACCCTATGCCGGGCCGGAGCTTTTATGGAGAAATGGATTTCAAATTCTAGGCTATGCTGAATATTTTATACGTCATCCTTTGCGGCATCGCACTTCCGATTGGCGGAGTGCAGATGCAATATCTCTGGCGCAACCAGCTCGGGGATATATACTCCCTCGGACTTGGCAGCGCGGCGTGCCTCGGTGCAGCTGCTGCGACAATGAGCGGCTGGTGTTCCCTGACCGTCGGGGCCTTCATATGCCAGGCGATCTGCGCCGTCATCGTCTCTCTGGTTGCATTGCGGTTAAGCACATCCCGTCTCATAACATTCGGAATCCTGTTCGGCACATTCATCGGATCCATCGGAACCATCGTCGTCACCAATGCTCCCACAGGAGACCTGCTGAAACAATACTACCTGTGGGGTGCTGCGAATTTCAAGCTCCAGGGGGTGACGGCACTTGACATCATCCTGAGCCTCGCGATGTTCTCTGCCGGAATGGCTGTCGCGCTGCTCTGCGCAAAGAAACTGACGCGGCATTACAAGGGAGAACTCGAACTTTCCAATGCCGCCAAGGCGGGCATACTCTTTATGGTCAGCGTGCTTGTCACCAGCGTCGTGAGCATCTGCGGCACGATAGGGTTCGTAAGTCTGGGCATCCCAAACCTCGCACGCCTGATAATCAGACCGGGCGACATACGCAGGCAATATGCGCTGTCGGCCGGGATGGGGACAGCGCTGTTGATGATTACATACTTCGTCGTGGAGTACTGCAATTTCGGGATTTATCTGCCGGTCAGCGCCACAATGGCAATTATCGCATTACCATTGATGGCATTCATATTTACGAAGACCGCCGGGAATTGATCCGGAGGCTGCGGCATCCCTACCTGATGAAGTTGGTCCAGACTCCGGGTTCCTTTTCGGCCCTCTTAGCCGAGCCCGTGGCAAACTGCTTGAGCATATAGGCCATATTGTCAGCGAGGGTGCGCATAGTCTGAAGGCCCTCTGCGTCCTGCTCTACTTCACCGACCCCGCCGCCATAAGCGATATTCCAGTATTGCGACGTCACGATAGGCATATTGAGCATCTGGAAAGGCATCTGGAGAGCCTGGAAGGCAGAGGTTGCGCCGCCACGTCGGCAAACGGTTACAGCCGCGGCAGGCTTGCCCTGCATATGTGCGCCTCCGGCATAGGCCATCCTCTGGACTATGGACAGCACCTGACCGGCAGGAGCACCATAATAAACCGGAGAGCCTACGACAAGTGCATCGGACTGAGCCATCTTGTCGATCAGAGTATTGCAGATATCATCATCGAAAACGCATTTCCCTCCATTGCGATAGCACTGGCCGCAAGCCGCGCATCCGTGCACGTGGCCATTGCCTATATGCACGATTTCACCGGATATTCCATTTTTTGAGAGTTGCGAAACGACTTCTTCCAGCAGCCTGTTGGTGTTGCCGTTCTTGCGTGGGCTGCCATTGATTAACAATACTTTCATTTTTTCTACGGTTTTCTCTGTTGCGCAAGATTCAAACGCCGTTGCGCCTCCGACTGCGACAGCAGCCGCAGCCATTCCGATGGCCTTGACGGCTTGTCTTCTGTTGATATTATCAGCCATTGTGTGTTATTATTTGAAGCGGCTGGTCCCAAGGGTCCAGCGGCAATTCGTCAACGAGCCGGAACGGGAAATAAATTCCGAATTTCGGGCAGTCCATCCCGGACAGCAGCCTGTCATAGAAGCCCTTCCCCCTACCCAGCCGCCATAGTTTTCCATCGCGGACGCAGAACGCCACGCCCGGCACAAGCGCCAGGTCCACCTCAGACGCCGGGACTCTGCGGGCATCGGAAGCCGGCTCCATTATTCCCCTGTATCCTTCAACCAGATGCGAGGGGTCATATTCGCAGAGTTCAAGTTTTTCGCCCACGACCAGCGGAATCAAAATGCGCTTGGCGCCCCACCAGCGTTCAATGAAATCCAAGGTCGGCACCTCTCCCGGGATGTTCATATATACCAGGACCGTGCGAGCTTCCGCAAATGCCCGGCTCGCCTCAACAGGCGCCCAAACCTTTGCCACAGCTGCATCAGAGATCACGAAAGCGCTTTCCCGCCTTTTCATCTCTGCCCTGATTTCATTTTTAGAAAGCATTACGGATCAATATGTGAATCCTTGAGGCCGAGGAAATAGAGGATGCCGTCAAGCCCGATGGTCGAAATCCCCTGCTTGGCGTTTGCCTTGACTTTCGGCTTGGCGTGATAAGCTATGCCCAGACCCGCAAGGGAAATCATAGGCAGGTCATTGGCTCCATCGCCGACAGCCACAGCCTGGGCAAGGTTGATACCCTCTACCTGGCACAGAAGCTTTAGCAGCTCAGCCTTGCGCTTGCCGTCCACGACATCGCCCACGTAGCGGCCTGTAAGGTGGCCGTCCTCTATCTCAAGCTCATTGGCATAGACATAGTCGAAGCCGAACCTCTGCTGGAGATATTTGCAGAAATACGTGAATCCTCCGGAAAGGATGGCAGTCTTGTATCCGACGCGCTTGAGCACCTTCATCATTCGTTCGAGGCCTTCATTATACGGAAGATTCTCCGCAATTTCCTTCATCACAGACTCGTCAAGACCCTTGAGCAGGGCAACACGCCGTGTAAAGCTCTCGACAAAATCAATCTCTCCCCGCATCGCGCTCTCCGTGATGGCGCGGACCTGATCACCGACACCGGCACGTTCCGCCAGTTCGTCTATGCACTCGGTATGCACCAGGGTGGAATCCATATCGAAGCAGATAAGACGGCGGGAACGCCTGTAGATATCATCTTTCTGGAAAGATATGTCGAGGCCCACTTCCGGAAGGCTCATCAGTTCGCGCTGGAATTTGGCGCTATCCTGCTCACTCAGGGCACCACGCACGGAAATCTCTATGCAGGACCGGGCGGAAGACTCATCCACTCCTTCAAGCGGCATTCGGCCGGTCATACGCCGTATCGCATCGATATTCAAACCGTTCCGGAAGACGACCCCGGCAACATCTCCAATCTGGGCGGCATTGACCACACGGCCCAGAAGGGTGATAATATAACGGTTCTTGCCCTGACGAGCCACCCACGCGTCGTAAGCATCGCGTTCGATAGGGGTGAAACGTATCTGGACACCGAGTTCGCTGGCCTTGAAAAGAAGGTCCTTCATAATGAATCCGGAGTCTTCCGTAGTAGTCTTGATGAGGATGCCCATCGTGAGGGACTTATGGATATTCGCCTGGCCGATATCAAGCACAAAGGCCCCGTGCCTTGACAGAATACCCATCAGTTCTGAGGTCAAGCCGGGCTTGTCCTCGCCAAAGATGTTAACCTGAATGATCTCAATCATAGTGTATTATTGATGTCGTTAATTGAATTTTCAAGTATTGAATCAAGCTCAGAATCCGCCGCCTCGTCCTCCTCCATCATCGAGTCAAGGATCATATCGTCGAACGCCAAACGTTCCTCCATAGTAAGTTCTCCGGCCCCCATACTCGGGTCAAAGCCCGCCATCCTGGTCATCTCATAGAGTTTGTCGAGGTTTTCCGCGTTATACCTACGTACGTCGTTCATTCCTATGTTGAATATATCCAGGATAGACTTGGCTATGTTGACCTGGACGTTGTCGAGTTCCTGGGTGAAGACAGGCACGGATCCCTCGACGTACACCGGTTTCCCCAGTATGAACTTGAAATTGCCGCGCGTGCCGATGAGATTGAATCCCGGGCGTATGAGAAGCGGCCCCTTCAGGACTGAAATGTGAGAATTGAGGACGTTGTTAGAATCCACCGTCCCATAAAGTGCAATCTTGTACTTCTCGGCGGAAAGCTCGAACGGAAACACTTCAAGCCTGTTGTCGTGAGCCACGACGCTTGCGGTCAGGTCAGAAACCTTGATGTCGCGGTAACTCTTGAACCCGAGAAGTTTGGTCCATCTGATCATCTTGTCGCCTACATCATTGATTTCCAGGTCTGTGCCATTGATATCCAGCACACCGTCAAGTGTAGGCATAATCAGATTCATATTCTCGTCAAGACGCGACGTAGCTGAAAGTTCAAGGGTGAAATTGCCGTCGAAAGTCTTCAGCGCAGGCATCATATCGTCCACTGTCGGCAGCATATGGATGATACGTGCAGCGGAGATTTCTGAAAGATTGAGATCCACACCTGCGGAAATGTCTTTCAGGCTCTGGGTAGAGTAAAACGCATTGAGTCTTGCATTTCCGAAGTTGGATTTCAGGTCTGCACCCGATATCTGGAGCTTCCTGTCCTGCATCTTTGACTTGAGCGAGAGCGGGTTGACAACCACCTCTGCGAAATCCACCCGGTCGGCATCGATAGAGATGTTTCCCCTCACATTTCCCGGGACTACCAAAAGCCTCACAGGCAGTGAATCGATGCGGGCGTTCTGAATAGAGTCCACGACGAAGCTTTCATCGTGTTCATCCTCTACTGACACAGCCCTGTCATCCTTCTTTCCCCTGTTGAAAGAAGCCACCAGCTCGTTGACGTTCAGCCTGTCCGACCTGAATGCGGCATCCACATCCAGCATTCCCCTGCCATGCATCAGCATACGCCTGAGGCCCTTGACGTGTACTTTGGCGAACAGGTCCGAAGTACCGGACTGAACACGCAGCGAGTCAATCACGATATTGTTGTCATCGAACGAAGCTTCGACATTCTGCATCCTGGTCCTCAAAGGCAACTGCGGCGAAGTGAACGCAACCCTGCCGAAGGAGACATTTCCCGAAGGGGACCAGTTCCTCAGGAATGTGGCGAAGGAAGAATCGGCCTTGAAAGAAATGTCTCGGCTGATGAATTCAGAAATAGCACGGTCCGGGCGGTTTCGCCGGAGCGAATCCAGCCGATCTCTGCGACCGCCCTCAACTTCCGCGCCGCGAGTCCCCCTTTGACGTTGCACCCGGTGACGGGCGGCAACCGAAACCTTGAACGTCTGTGCCCTGAAACGATTGGAGCCAAGCTTCACGAAGGCCCTCCTGTTGTCACTGCTGAAAGTCAGGCGCGGGGTTTTTGTACCCCTTATCTCGACCAGCGACAAGGTGGCCTGATTCTTCATCTCGCGCAAACGGGCGGTAACCCTGCGCCCCATATCGAAGTAAACGCTGTCGAACGCAGCCCTGAAATCAATGCCACCGGCATCCGAGCCAAATTCGATGTCGGGGTTGAAAACGAACGCATCAATCGTATCCTTCGGTATGGCAACTGACAGGCTGCTGCCGGAGATACGGCCGTTGATCTTTGACTTGTCAAATTTGTAGCTGTCCAGTTCCGACTGTCTGACCTCGGCGTGGACATCAAGGTTAATATTGCCGGAAGCGCGCGACACTCCCAGTGAAGCCGGCAGCATATTCAAAAGCGAATCCAATGTCGCATACCCCACAGCGCTGAGCTTGTACTGCGGGTCTTTGCCAAGCAAATCCCTGACAGTAGCCCCCGCATTGACTTTCAGGCCGTTGGCTTCGGCAAAAAGTTCATTCACCGAAACGTTGACCAGGCTCCTTTTCGTAAGTTCGGCGTCGGCATCCAGTTTCACCGCGGCGCTGAACCCGGAAGGCTTGTAGCAGACATTCCCCCCGGGGATCTTCACAGCTGCCTTGACTGCCGGGAACATTGTATCGGACAAAGTACCGTCGGCCTCGACGGCAAGGGCAAGCCTCGTGTCAGTGGATATCTTGTCGGCTGCGCCGGCAAAATGTGAGACATACTCCGAAAGTATGGTATCAACCGGACAATCCGGGATATCAAGCTTTGCCGAAAGTGTTGTGCTGTCCTTGTACAGGGTGGCATTCCCCTTGAGAGACAACGGAATATGGGCGATTCTTGCCTCCATCTCCGGAATCACGAACTTGTTGTAGTCCGAAGTGTGGTTGAACCCTATACGCCCGCCGATGCGGAGAGGTATCTCCATACGTCCGAGATTGGAATTGACCGCCAGTGCGTCAGCACCCATCTTGACGTCAAACACGTGGAAGATGCTCTCGACGACTTCAAAATAATCGAGCGCGAACTTATAGTCATCCTTTCCAAGTTTGACATCGAACTGCAGTGAGTCTATGTCGAGAGTCGCCTTGCGGATCTTGATGATTTCAGGCGAGAACTTGTACTTGCCGCCTACTGCGAACTCCTTGAAACCAAGATCAGCGTAGATCGCGCCCTTTTGGTCAGTATAGACGACGCGTGGACTTTCCTTGACAGCGATGCGGCCAATTGTTATCCAAGGCAGTTCGCCCGCCGCCTTGGCGGTGTCGCGCTGCGTCGCCGTACGGAACAGTTGCCAGTTGGCGGTGCTGTCATCGTAAGCGTGGGCGTACACCACGAAATTTTCCAGTTCCGCCTTACCCAGGCTGACGTGACCCTCCAGCAGCTGCCAGTAGTTGAACTCCGCCTTGAAATTGGAAAAGGCGGCAAGCGTGTCTTCGACCTCACCGCGGCCGGCATCAAGCCGGGCATCGTGACGTCCGCCAATGTCAAAGCGAGAATAGCGGTCGTGAGGATATGTGAGCGTGAGTGAATCTATGTTCACCCTCAGGTTGGGAAAACTCTTGATTACATTAAAGTGGAGGTCGGTGAACCTGATGTTGCCATCAATGTTCTCCGACGCCAGCCTGCTCACGAAGTTGGTCGTAAACTTGGAGTGGAGCAGCACCTGGAGTCCCACCAGCAATACGACAACCAGCCCGATTATTGAGAGCAGGATTATTTTTATCCACTTTTTCAAGAATCTACAATCCTATTGTCTTGAAGAAATCGTTACCCTTGTCATCTGCGAGAATGAATGCCGGGAAGTCAACGACATCGATCTTCCAAATCGCCTCCATACCGAGCTCGGGATATTCAACGCATTCGATTGACTTGATGTTCTCCTGGGCGAGTATGGCTGCAGGTCCGCCGATGGAACCGAGATAGAAACCGCCGTGCTTCCTGCAGGCATCGGTCACCTGCTGCGTACGGTTGCCCTTGGCGAGCATTATCATCGAGCCGCCGTGATCCTGGAACTCATCTACGTACGGGTCCATACGGTTGGCGGTGGTAGGTCCCATTGAACCGCAGGCCATTCCGGCAGGAGTCTTCGCAGGACCGGCATAGTAGATCGGATGGTCCTTGATGTACTGAGGGAGGTCCTCGCCGGCATCCAGACGGGCTTTGAGCTTTGCGTGAGCGATGTCACGGCCTACTATGATGGTGCCGTTAAGGCTGAGTCGGGTGCTGACCGGATACTGAGAGAGCTGTTTGCATACCTCTGACATAGGCCTGTTGAGATCGACCTTCACGGCATCGCCTTCTCCGGCGTTGCGGAGTTCCTCCGGGATAAGTTCGTACGGTTTGTCATCCATCTTCTCTATCCAGATACCGTCGGCATTGATCTTAGCCTTGATGTTTCTGTCGGCAGAGCAGCTTACGCCGAGGCCGATAGGACAGCTTGCGCCGTGACGCGGCAGACGGACCACGCGTACGTCGTGAGCCATATACTTGCCGCCGAACTGTGCGCCGAGGCCGATCTTGTAAGCCTCTTCGAGAAGCTGTTTTTCAAGTTCCACGTCACGGAATGCGCGACCCGTCTCATCGCCTGTGGTCGGCAATCCGTCGTAGTAATGAGTGCTGGCCAGTTTGACGGTAAGAAGGTTCTTCTCGGCAGAGGTGCCTCCGATGACGAATGCGATATGGTATGGAGGGCAGGCGGCAGTGCCAAGGCTCCTCATCTTCTCAACGAGGAACGGGACGAGCGTGCCGGGGTTCTGGATACGGGCCTTGGTCTCCTGGTAGAGATAGGTCTTGTTGGCCGAGCCGCCGCCTTTCGTGACGCAGAGGAATCGGTATTCGTCACCATCTTCAGCGTCTATGTCGATCTGCGCCGGGAGGTTGCACTTGGTGTTGACTTCCTTGTACATATCGAGAGGAGCGTTCTGGCTGTAACGGAGATTCTCTTCAGTGTAGGTCTTGAAGACACCGAGGGAGAGAGCCTCCTTGTCGTCGAAATCGGTCCATACGCGCTGGCCCTTCTCGCCGTGGATGATGGCGGTGCCTGTGTCCTGGCAGAGAGGGAGCTTGCCCTTTGCCGCAATCTCGGCGTTGCGGAGGAACGTGAGGGCGACATACTTGTCGTTCTCTGAAGCCTCCGCGTCACGGAGAATCTTTGCAACCTGCTCGTTGTGGCTGCGGCGCAGGAGGAAACTGACATCACGGAACGCAGTGTTCGACATCACCGTCAATGCCTCCTTCTGGATCTTGAGGATTTTCTTGCCTTCGAATTCAGCAGTGCTTACGTACTGCTCTGAACCTGGAATCTTATAATACTCTGTCTTGTCTTCGCCGAGCTGGAACATCGGCGCGTATTTGAAATCTGCCATATTGTTAGTTGTTCATTAAGTATTCTTTCATAAAAGCATTCAGATCGCCGTCAAGAACGCCCTGGGTGTCGGCGGTCTCGAAACCGGTACGGTGGTCCTTGACCAGCTTGTACGGATGGAGGGTGTAGGACCTGATCTGACTTCCCCACTCTATGCTCTTCTTCTGGCCCTCAAGTTCCGCCTGCTTTGCCTGGCGTTTCTTGAGCTCGATATCGTAGAGTCGCGATTTCAAGATGAGCAGGGCCCGCTGGCGGTTGTCCTGCTGACTGCGGGTCTCGGTGTTTTCGACCGTTATGCCGGTCGGGATGTGCTTCACGCGTACGCCTGTCTCGACCTTGTTGACGTTCTGTCCGCCGTGGCCTCCTGAACGGAAAGTATCCCATTCGAGGTCGGTGGGGTTGATTTCTATGTTGATGGAATCATCCACCAGCGGATAGACGAACACGCTGCTGAAGGTGGTCTGGCGCTTCCCCTGAGCATTGAAAGGGCTGATACGTACCAATCTGTGCACTCCCGATTCGGCCTTGAGGTAGCCATAGGCATAGTCTCCCTCAAAGCTGACCGTGCAACTTTTTATACCCGCCTCATCGCCTTCGATGAACTCGGTGGTCGTCATCCTGTATCCATTGCGCTCACCCCACCTGCTGTACATTCTCATAAGCATCGCGCTCCAGTCGTTGGCCTCCGTGCCGCCGGCGCCGGAGTTTATGGTCAGCACGGCGCCCAGATTGTCACCCTCGCCGCCAAGCATATTCTTCAGTTCAAGATCTTCAACCTTCGCAACGGCCTCGGTGTATGCCTTGTCGATATCATCTCCTTCAGGGTCAAGTTCCATCAGCACGTCGACATCATCAGCGGACCGGACCAATGCGTCGTAGGCAGTGACCCATACCTTCACTGAATTAAGTTTCTTCAGAAATGCCTCCGCAGACTTCGGATCGTCCCAGAACCCTGGCGCCTGACTCTCCTTGACCTTCTGCTCGACTTCGGCACGCCTGGCATCGATGCTCAGACACCGCGCCAATGTATCGACTCTCAGTCGCAAATCCTTAATCTGTTCCTGGGTAATCATCTATATCAATTCGAATAACTGTTTTAATGTCTTGTCGCCGCCCGATGCCAAAAGTTCGACCCCCGGGTCAGGGTCGGTTTCCCCTATTCCTCTCGCCCTCATCACTTCAAGGAGATGTCTTGCGACTGCCGGAGCGGGATCGATGAAGCGCACATCCCGGTTCGAGCTGAGCCGCGGCGTGAGTGCCGCAACCTTCTGCATCGCGGGCAGAAGGAAAGGATAATGCGTACAGCCGAGCACAACAGTGTCGGCACCGGCATCCAGAAGAGGGACCAGGCTCGCCCTCACCACTCTCTCCGCTTCAGGGCCCTCAAGAACCAGGTTCTCCACAAGCTCCACAAATCCGCGGCCCACCCGCTCTTCAATACGCACATCATCTTCAAAGCGACCCTTGGTGTTCAGATACTTCGATGCACTGAGGGTCCCGGCTGTGGCAAGCACGCCGATGACGCCTGAACGGGTACCGAGCGCCGCAGGCTTCACGGCCGGTTCCATCCCGATGAAAGGTATGTCATACTCCGCACGCAAAGTGGCGATTGCCGCCGCCGTGGCCGTGTTGCAGGCCACCACGACCACCTCCGCCCCCCTGGCGACAAGCAGGTCGGTGATTGCCCGTGCACGGTCCCGGATATACTCCTGGCTCTTCTCACCATACGGGCAATGAGCGTTGTCAGCATAATAGACATAATGCTCCCCAGGAAGCACTTTTCTGACTTCCTTCAAAACGGAGAGACCTCCTGAACCTGAATCGAAAATGCCTATCACTGCCATAACATACAAAGATAAAAAAAAGACCGCAATTTGCGGTCTGTCAATCAATACATTTGATATTTGCGGGCAAATTTCCTGAAGGCATCCACATCAGCGGTCCAATAGGTGGCGATGCTTGAGACTTTCATCGTACGGCCGAAATTGACACTCACGTAATCAGAGCCGCAGACTTTGTTGAACATCGCAAGCCTGTCACCGGCATCGGTGAAAGGATTTTTCCTATACAGTTCATACACCGCCTGCATCACATAAAACTGTGTCAGGGTGATGTCAGCAGCTTCGTAATCGGTGTAATAGTACTGCACGCCGTGGATCAGCTTTCCGTTCAGCCTCCCTGAAATCGGCTTGTAGTGGATGGTCCTCCAGGCCACCCCGGGCAGATTATAACTGTCAAGTTTTGCCTTGAGCTTGTCGGCATCGATCCATTCTTCAGCAAATGTGCCGAAAGGCATCGTATAGCCGATGCCGATGTTCAGGTAATTATACAGCTCGCCGCACAGACCGGCGGAAGGATAACAGATTGCATTCTCGGGATACGGGATATTCGGGGAAGGAAGCACCCAGGGCAGACCGGTATCCTCGAAGAGCATATCGCGTGTCCAGCCCTCCATTGGGATGACTGTAAGCTCGCATTCCAACGGCTCCGACCTGCCGTTCTGACCACGGTTCAAGCCTTCTTCATTAATCAGCCTGGCAAGCTCGCCCACTGTCAGTCCGTAAATGTATGGGATTTTATACTGGCTGACGAACGAATGGAACCCGTCACGAACGAGCGGGCCTTCGATCTTCAGGCCTCCAAGCGGATTCGGACGGTCAAGAACCATCACGGGAATGCCCATCTCGGCGCAGGTGCGCATCACGAGCCCCAGGGTGGAGATAAAGGTATACGAACGCGTACCCACATCCTGAATGTCATAGACCATAATGTCGATGCCCTTCAGCATTTCTCTGGTCGGCTGACGGGTGGCGCCATAGAGAGAATGCACAGGCAGTCCGGTGTGGTCGTCTCTGCCCGACTCAACCTTGCCCCCGGCATAGATATCACCGCGCACGCCGTGCTCCGGGGCATACAGTGCCACAAGGTTCACCCCCGGCGCTTCGGCCAGAATGTCAATGGTGGAGCGGAGATCGCAATCGACACCGCTGGGATTTGTCACAAGCCCCACACGCCTGCCCTGCAGGCCTTCAAAGCCGCTGTCGCGGAGCACTTCTATGCCCGGACGGACTTGGGCGGATACAAAAACGGGGATAAGGACAGTGATAAGCAGCAGGATTCTACGCATCTTTCTTCAAAATCTTGGTTCTTGCAATGATAACTGCAGCAACCGTGCCGAGACACGACACCATCACGATGGTGAAGAACCCGACATAGCCCACAGCTTGCTGGACATATCCGGCAAAAAGCGCCGGAAGTTTCATTGACAGCCACATAAATGCAGTGCATATCGCATAATGCGAAGTCTTCAGCGGGCCGTCCACGAACTGCATCATGAACAGCGTATACGCGGTAAAACCGAAGCCGTAGCCGAACTGGTCCAGTACAATATAGCCGCCAATCACCCAGACGCTTTCAGGACGGGTGACAGCCATAATCAGATATACTGCGCAAGGAAGGGCGAGAGCCAGTGCCATAGGCCACATGGAACGGCGCAGACCCACGCGCGAAGCATAGACTCCGCCGAGAATGCCGCCAAGCAGCAGCGCCACGACTCCGAAAGTGCCGTACACCAGGCCATACACCTCCGTTCCGGCGGCCAGACCGTCCACTTCAGCCCCGTCCTTGAAGAACGGATAAAGCAGGTTCAGCGACAGCGCCTCCGGCAGACGGTACAACAGCATAAAGGCGATAGCCCACCACACACCTGTTTTTAGGAAGAACGTACGGAAGGATTCCCCGAACTCCGAGAGTATCTGTCCCGCCGTACGCCTGTCGCGCCTGTCCTCGTCTTCAGCAGGTTTCGGCATACAGAAAATGTGATAGACCGCAATGGCTGCCATAATGACAGCGCACCCGGTCAGCACAAGCGACCACGCGCGCGGCACATCTCCGCCCCGCTTCTGCAGCCATCCGGCAAGCATCACCACCAAACCCTGCCCAAGCACAAGCCCTCCCCGGTAGAATGTGTTGCGGATCCCGACGAAAGTGGACTGGCGCTGGCGGTCAAGCGCAAGCATATAGTAACCGTCGGCCGAAATATCGTGGGTGGCCGACGCGAATGCGACTATCGTGAACAGTATGATCAGCAGGGTCATACTGCAGAACGGCAGCAATATGGCAGTAAGGGCCACAACTATGGCCATCAGCGTCTGGGTGAGAAGAATCCACCAGCGCTTGCTGCGGAAAATGTCCATAAACGGGCTCCACAACGGTTTGATCAGCCACGGCAGGCTGATGAGAGTCGTCAACGGACCGAGCGTACCGTTGTCAACGCCCATATCCTTGAATACAGCCAGAGCCACGGTATTCACAATGGCATAAGGCAATCCTTCCAGCAAATACAGCGTGGGCACCCAGGCCCAGGGGCTCTTACTTTTCAATTTCTGCACCGGGATAATAGTGATTAAGGATTTGACGGTAGGAATAACCCTCAGATGCCATCACGGCTGCGCCTATCTGGCACAGGCCCACACCGTGCCCCCATCCCTTGCCGTCAAGGATAAAGTCGTCACCATCGACGGTTACGGTGAACGCAGAGCTCTTGAGGTGGGTATCGCTCAGCGCACGGCGTATCTTGAGTTCCTTCCCTATGATTTCAGTATGTTTGCTTCCGACGACTCTCAGGTACTTGATACGTCCGGAAGGGCCTGTCTCCACCGGTTCGAGCGACTGGATAGTGCCAAAGTCGATACCCGTCCTGGACTTCACGAGTTCGGAAAGCTCCTGTCGGGTATATTTTACGGTCCAATCGTGGAAATCGCGTGTCTCGGTATCATAGTCGTTCAGCACCGTGGCGAGAATCTCCTTGTTTTCGCAGTCGCAGAATGGGTCGTCGACGACCGCCAGATACGGATAGTCCCTGTCTTCCCAGCAGGTGCTGAAAAGTTCGGTCCTGCCGCCGCAGCACTTCGAATAGCGGGTGTCGCAAATCTCTCCCTCGTAACGGAGCACTTCGCCCCATGTCTCATCGTTGGCACGGCGGACATTGTTGCCGGCCGCCATGGTCAGTCCCTGGTAACGCTGACAGTGGTCGTCAGCGCATACGTGGAAGTTGACGTGCGGCACCTCCAGACCGGCGCCCCTGCTCCATCGGGCATAGTCCCGGACCCGTGCGAGCAGCCAGCTTCGCGAAATGACCGCGTGTGCCTTGAGACTCTCAATAGGGCAGGTTGACTTCATCTCGGAGGAAATGACACTGAGAAGGTAGTTTTCCATCCCTATGTGATTTATGGCAACTATCTTGTCGCCTTCAACGACGAATTTAAGGCCTCCGGCGAATTTGAGAGTGCGTTTCTGCTGCCAGTGGAAATCGATGCCGATGACGACGTCGTGGAGTATGAAAGACGGCTCGGCAAAAAGGGTCGAGCGCGTGCGGGAATCAAAGAAGAGTTCGTCGTAGAGCATCCCGTTATAGGCAATCCGACCGTCGCACCAGCGGACTTTCTGCGGGCCGGCCCCGTCGGAGACAATCTCGAAAGTGATTTCGTCAGCGGTCAGCAGTCCGACGTCGATCTTAGGTTGGATGCGGGTGAGACGCCATTCTATCATACGCTGCTGTTTATCTGAGATGGCGACTTCGGAGAGCATCTCTTCAAGCTGCGCTTCAGTGACCTTGTCATAGTCCTCGTAAAAAGGAGCGACGAACACGCCCGCCATATCGGCGGCACCCGGGCTGATGGTCAGATGGTCCGGGCCGTCGGAATAATAGTGATGCGAGCGTATTTTGTCGCGCATCACGACGAAAGTGCGGTATTCAGCGCCCTTGACGTATGCGAAAAGGTTGAATTTCGGTTCTTCCGGGTTATCTTCACATTCCACACAGTCAAGAAGCTGGTAGAACAGTTTTGCCAGAGATTTCGAAGTCTGTGCCTTGAGGGCATACACGCCATTGCAGAAGCCGTCGAAGCGATACAGGGTGGCATCCTTGACTTTGCCGAGAGGCTCTCCAGGGTTGTCCAGGAATGCGTCAACCGCCTCTTCCAGAGGCATCAGATGGCGAGGTACCGCCTGAAAATGCAGGTGATCCGGGGCAGACGCGCCGCTGCCGGGTCCGTTGTAGAAGACCGTATAATCCTGATACTGTTGGGCGAAGTCCAGCATATCAGGGAAGTGATGCCAGATTGCCTGCGGCAGATGCTTGTCGCGGACAATCACGAGATGGGCCGGGAAAATCGGGAACGGGTTGACCTGGATATTGTAACCGCGCCCCTTGCGTCCCTCGAATTTCAGATGGAACTGCTCGGGAGGGCGGTTGCCGGCACAAAGGAAACATTTGCGCGCAGCGATTGCCTCGGGATCGGTGTCAGCGGTCGAAGAGGACAAGCGCTCAGGATTGAACTGGACGAGACAGTCAAGGCCGCCGACTTTCACAGACTTTGTCCTGACTGTCTTCAGCGCGCGGAAATTCGCGGCGGCAAGAGGCCACACGCTAAGCTGGTCATTGATGAATTTTGGTATGTCGTGTATCAAAGCAGGGACAGCAGATAAGTTTTGACTTTTTGGTATTCGCTTTCGAAATTCGGAGTGAATACGCCTTTTCCCAATCTGGATTCTATTTCGTCAATGCCCCACCAGCGGCCTTCCACGACCTCATCTTTGTCGGGTTTCAGCTCGTAATTGCCGACAGCGGCAAAGACATATATCAACTCACGCTCAATCTTGGACTCGAACACATATGCTCCGTATTGGTACGGGTTGAAATTCTGGAGCCCGAGTTCTTCTCCCGATTCGCGGAAAAGTGACTCGATGATGGTTTCGCCGTAGGTGACGTGGCCGCCGACAGCGGTGTCCCAGCGGAGTGGGAAAATCTTTTTATGCGGACCACGCTTCTGAAGATAAATCTGCCCGTCACGATTGATTATGTGAAGGTGGACCACAGGGTGAAGCACTTTGGACCCGTTATGGCAATAACTCCTCGGAGCCTGAGCCGTCACCGAGCCGCTTTCTTCGACAACAGGCAGCATTTCCGACGCCTTGGACAGCTTGGCGCCTCTGATGACCGGGGCCGGTCCGGCAGGATAAGTCACGTCTAGCATCAGTAGTTGATAATTCTGAGTTCTTCCGGGGTATAAAGCAGGGAATCGATGAAATCCGGTGCCACGACCGCCAGGATCATAAACACGTCAATCGCCACGAATGCTATGCAGACAATGACAAGAAGGAATATCCAGAATTTATGTTTTTTCTTTGGAGCGGTCACGAGTTCCGGTTCTGGTTCTGGCTCCGGCAGGGCTGTCGGTTCTGGTTCGGGCTCTGGTTCCGGTTCTGGTTCTGGCTCTGGTTCGGGCTCTGGCTCAGGTTCTGGTTCGGGTTCTGGTTCGGGTTCGGGCAGGACTGTCGGCTCGGGCTCGCCGTCAATGATATTGGCCAGGTTGGATACTGAAATCGCAATCTCTTCCGGTGTATCGACGTGAGTCTTCAATGAGACGGGAAGCAGGCCGAAGCCATCAGGGAAAATATCGAGATCTTCGTTAGGAACGAAGAAGAATTGGTCGTCCTTGGTGGTACGCATACGTCCAAGCCCCGGAAACACGACGGTTCTTCTCTCAAGGAGCACTGCCTTCAAGTCTGAGAAATAGAGAGTCAGATATGATTTTGCGGCATCCCTGTCAATCTTGTTTGATTCGGCGTAGAAGTCGATGAGGATTTCATCTTCCAGATTCGCGGAGTAGAATGACAGCCTGCGATAGGGTGGATTGATAGTGTAACCCTTGTCCGTAAAAGAAGCGGGGACCATCTCGGCCACGAAGGTTCCTATCCCGGGCAACCCGACCTGATCATGCTTCAAGATCAGTTCACCAACAATCTTTGACAAAAGCTCGATATCCATAGTTCAACAAAGATAATACAAAAAAGCTAAAAAATTTTTGGTTGTTTGAGTTTTTGCCGTATATTTGCTGTCCCAAACGCAAGCGAGGGCAAAAATTCCTCTTTAGCTCAGTTGGTTAGAGCACCTGACTGTTAATCAGGGGGTCCTAGGTTCAAGTCCTAGAAGGGGAGCAAAAAGGTCGAGACGAATGTCCCGACCTTTTTTGTCATATCCGACTATTATCAATCCTGGTCATCAAGCATAAAGGCATTATAGTCAGGATAATTACCACATCAAGCCAATCGTATGACCTACTTGAAAAGAAGCTGAGCCATCTGATAGAGGCTTCTGCGCCAGCTCTGCCACTCGTGAGCAGTGCCCGGAGACACGTAGAAGTGAGCGTTCATACCAGATGCCTTGAGCTGTTCTGTCTCAACCTTAGGGTCAGTGCCGTCGCCGAAGCCGGCCACGCGATTTTCCAGTTCACGGCTGCCGAAGCTTACGAACACGAGCTTGTTGTTCTCACGGAAACCGGCAACGCTCTTTGATTCGTCAACGGTAACGGTGCCGCCGCTGAAGATGCCGATAGAGCCGAACACCTCAGGGTGAGGGAAAGCGATGGCCTTGGTCTGCATCCCACCCATTGAAAGACCGGCCATTGCACGATGTGCAGGATCGGCGAGAGTACGGAAGTTCGCGTCAATCATAGGGATGAGGTCCTTGAGGAAAGTATTTGCGATACCGTCGGCCCAACCGCCAGGGAGCCCCATTCCGCCGCGAGGACGCTGACCGCCCTGAGGACGCGGGCCCTGAGGAGCTGCAGGACGGGCTGCAGGAGCAGCAGGACGAGGCATAGTCCAGGAACCGTTATCCATTACGATGATGAAAGGAACAGCCTGACCGGCTGCGATGAGGTTGTCCATAATCATTGCAGTCCTGCCCTGCTCCGGCCAACCGTATTCATTCTCACCGCCACCATGCTGGAGATAGAGTACAGGGTAGCGCTTGTCGGTATTCTGGTCGTATTCTGCAGGGGTGTATACAAAGCAGTGACGCGTAGCATTGTTCACCTCTGACCAGTAATACATCTCGCGAACCTGGCCGTGAGGGACATTCTTGAGAGCGTAGAAATCCTGATCCGCTGCAGGAACGTCGATACCGCTGCCCCAACGGCTGGCGCCATAATAATAAAGGCTTGAAGGATCTGGAACGTCAGCGCCGTCAACGTTGAGCTGATAGTAGTGGAAGCCCTCATCCTGAGGAGCTGATTCACCCGTCCAGAAGCCCTCGGCATCCTTCGTGAGGTCATATTTGACACCACCGATGTCAAGTTTGACCGACTGGGCATCAGGTGCCTTAACCTTGACACGTACACATCTTTCGGAGTTTACCATAGGGTATTCCTTTCCAGGCTGGTTGTTAGGTGAAGGGACGAAGTCTTCCTTGACCTGTGCATTCGCAGAGAGTGCAGCTGCGCACATCAATGCGGTCATCAAAATAGATAGATTTTTCATACTGAACATTGGTATTTGTCGTTAATTCACACGGATTTTCTGGCCGATACGGATCTTGTTCACATTGATGCCCGGGTTCAGGCTCTTGATCTTGGAGAGGCTCACGCCCTCCTTGATGGCAATGTGAGATAGAGTTTCACCATTCTTTACGGTATGCCAGCGCATAGCGGCACGCTCGGCGGCGATGCGCTTTTCTTCAGCCTCTATGGCTTCGTCGGTCGCGTATATCTCGTCTTCTTCGTCTATCGTTTCAGGAACGTAGTGAGATGAAGCGTCAAGGTAGCTGCGTCGCAGTACAAAGACATTCTTGCGAAGTTCACCCTTTTCAAAATCGATTATCCACTGAGGATCGAACGCGAAGCCGCAGAAGCGGGTTTCAAAATGGAGATGAGGGCCGGTAGAGCGACCTGTGGAACCGCCCAGACCGATTTCATCACCGGCGCGCACCCAGTCTCCGACTTCGACAAGCCTCTTGGACAAGTGGCCGTAGAAAGTTTCCAGTCCATTCTCGTGACGGATGATTACAAGGTTGCCATAGCCTCTTGAGTACATCGACACACGCACACGGCCATCGAACGCGGCCTTGACAGGTGTGCCGGTAGAGAGTGGCAGGTCGACACCCTGGTGACGGCGCCCCCTGCGATACCCGAATTTTGAATAAACCGCCCTGACATACGGGCAGACAAAATTGCTGGCCGAATCGACCAATATGATGGAATTCCTCAACGGAAGGCTGTCAAGTTTGATATCGGCATACGGATTCGGCTCATTGACCACCCAGTTGTTGACAAACACGGAGTCCTTGGCAACGATATCGAAGTTCTTGACATAATACCAGCTGTGGTCATCCTTCAAGACGACCAGCAGACGGCCGTCACCGATATTGAGGGTATCCACCTCGACACCCTTCCCGCTTTTGAAATCGGAATATCCGTCCTCGTCGGGCAGGGTTCCGTTGAATACGGTTGTATCGGGGTCTTGCGCAAATGCGGCGACCGACAGGAAGAGGTTTAGTAACAGTAAGCTTTTTTTCATTTTTACGATTTTTTTGCATCGAACCTCTGCACCAGAAGTTTCGTAGCCTCCGCCACCTTTTCTGCGAGCAGTTCGTCAGTGGACGCTTCGCATATGAATCGGAGATAAGGTTCAGTGTTTGAAGGACGGATATTGAACCACCATTGCCTGAACTCCACGCGGTATCCGTCAAAGTCCATAAGGGCTTCAGCTTTCTCAGCAGCCAGAAAATGGTCTCTCACGGCATCCATCGCGCCCTTCTTGTCTTCAAGTTTAAAGTTTATTTCGCCGGAATTCTTATACCTGGTGATTTCATCAATCTGCTGGCTGAAGGTCTTGCCTTTCTTCTTCAGCCCGGCCACTATCTGAAGCACAATCATAGAAGCCAGCAGGCCGCTGTCTGAATAAAAGAAATCCTTGAAATAGTAGTGTCCGGCGAGTTCTCCGCCCCAGAGGCCGTCGATTTCACGGAGTTTCGGCGCCGCATATGCACGGCCGACACGCCAGGTATGCAGGTCAGCGCCATACGGCAGAAGGAATTCACCGACAGCCTTCGAACTGCGGATTTCCTGCAGCACGCGCGGATTCTTCTCTCCTCTGCCGTCGCAAAAATAAAGGGCCATCATCGCGATGATGAGATCAGGCGCGACGAAACGGCCTCTGTCATCGACGAACATCACACGATCGGCATCACCGTCGTAAATCACGCCGATGTCAGCACCTTTCTCCGCGACAAGCTTCCTCAACGGCTCCACATTCTTGGGGATGAGAGGGTTGGGTTCGTGATTGGGGAAACGGCCGTCAATTTCATCGAAGATATATGACGCCTCCTCGCCGAAAACCTCGTGAGCGAAAAGACAGGACATTCCGTTCGAAAGGTCGAAGGCAATCTTCAGATCGGAGTAGTCACCCCTGTATTTGAGCATAAATGCCATATAATCGTCGTGGATATCCTTGGCAAACACCCTGCCGCGGCAAGGTGCAGCAGGTGTTTCCCGTCCATTGTCAATCCATTCCCTTATCTGGCCGAGACCGGTATCAAGGCCGACCGGAAGAGCGTTCTCACGCGAGACTTTCATACCGTTGTATTCCGCAGGATTATGGGATGCAGTTATCTGGACGGAAGCCTTGAATCCATAGTTCGCCGTGGCGAAATAAACCATAGGGGTCGAAGTGAGGCCGAAATCATAGACATCCGCTCCCGCATCGCATAGCCCTTCAAGGAGTGCGTCGTGAATCTCAAGTGAAGACACGCGGCAGTCGCGCCCGACAAGTACCTTGTCCGTCTTCAGCAGTTCGGGGATGAAATATCCCACCTTGTAGGCTGTCGTGCGGTCGAAATCCACTCCGTAGACGCCCCTGATGTCATAAGCGTGAAAGGCCCCCATAATTATTTGATCTTTGATTTATATGCTGTGCCTACCCTCCCCCGGGATATATTGAGAAGTTTCTTGGCGATGATTTTCCGACGGATTGGAGCGACAAGGTCGGTGAACAGCACCCCGTCAAGGTGGGAGAACTCGTGCTGAATCATCCGGCAGGCGAACTTGTCGAACGTTTCTGTCTTTTTTTCAAGATTCTCGTCGTAGTATTCAACCTTGATGACCGCGGGGCGGCGCACATCGGCATAGACGCCGGGCACACTCAGGCAGCCTTCGTTATATTCGCACTGCTCTCCGCTCTCCTCAATTGTCACAGGATTGATGAATGTCCTTTTAAAACCTTTCAGATATGGATAAACGTCGGTCATCACATCGCCATCGACGACACATACGCGCATACTGACCCCGATCTGAGGTGCGGCAAGGCCACAGCCCTCAGACTTCGCAAGCGTTTCCCACAAATCAGCAACAAGGGTTGCAATTTCTTCTTTCTTTGAAAGGTCGGCGGCCGTGGCGACGGTTCTCAACACCTCGGAGCCATACAAATAAATCGGCTGTATCATTTTTTCTTGTCCAGATATCCTTGCAAAATTATTGCCGCGCTGATCTTGTCGACCGAATTTTTGTCACGCCGGTCTGATTTTTTCATCCCGCCGTCAATCATTGCCCTGTGGGCAAGCACAGAAGTGAATCTTTCGTCTTCAAGTGCGACCGGTGTATCGGGAAATGCTTTCTGCAACCTTGTAAGGAAGGCATCGACATCCGTGGCACATTGTGCGGGGGCGCCGTTAAGATTCAAGGGATATCCGACGACAAAACGTTCAATCGATTCGGCTTTGGCATATTTTTGTAGATATTCTATTATCTTTGCAGAAGGAACCGTCTCCAAAGGAGACGCGAAAATGCCCAGAGGGTCGCTGACTGCAACGCCCACCCTGGCACTTCCGTAATCTATCCCGATGGTTCTGTTCATCAATGCAAATTTAATTCAAAAGTATGGGAAGACAAAATCCGGCTGACTGGAACAAGCGATTCAGAATCTCGCTGGTCGAGAATGACACCCACGTTTCCATCGGCTCCGTCCGCTTCACCAAGATAAACGGCATATTCATCGGCGCAGGCATAATCATCGCATTCATCCTGCTCATCTACTGCCTCATAGCATTCACACCGCTTCGTTCCACGATCCCGGGCTATCCCGACGCACATTCCAAGGAAGTCGCTGTAGCCAACGCCATCCGGATCGACTCTCTCGAAACCATCATCACCAAATGGGACCTCTATGCCGAGAACCTCTCAAGGGTACTTGCAGGCGACCAGACCATCAGCATCGACAGCATCGTAAGCAACAACAGGACAAAATACCTCTCCGCCAAATCCAGGGAAGAACTGTCACGCCGGGATTCTCTGCTCCGGGAAACCGTCCAGCAGGAGGATCAGTTCGGCGTCAGCGGCACCAGCAGGAACCTCCCTGTCGAAGGAATGCATTTCTTCTCCCCTATCAAGGGCGTAGTGACGCAGGGGTTTGACATAGCCATCCACCCGGCCGTCGATATCACCGCCCCGTCAGGTTCTGTAGTCAGCGCAGTATATGACGGCGTTGTCATATACACCGGCTGGGACGAGGGTAAGGGCAATGTGATAATCATCCAGCACCCCGACAACGTGCTCTCGGTCTACGGCCACAACCAGAAACTCCTCAAAAAGCTCGGCGAATCCGTGCAGGCGGGCACTTCCATAGCCCTCGTGGGAAACACAGGATCTCTCACCACAGGAGATCACCTTCATTTCGAACTATGGTCCGAAGGCTTGCCGATGGACCCAACCAAACTGATCAGTTTCTAGTGTCAAAAAGAAGAATAGCCATCCTCGGGTCAACTGGCTCGATCGGCACACAAACCCTTGATGTGGTGCGCCAGCACCCGGATCTCTTTGAGGTCGATTTGATTTCCGCCCGCAGTAGCGCAGAACTGCTGGCAGTCCAGGCGCGCGAATTCAATGTCAACCACGTCGTCATCTGCGACGAATCGCGTTACGGCTCTCTCTGCGATGCGCTTCAGGATTGTGACTGCAAGGTCTGGTCGGGGATAAGCAGCATCTGCAACCTTGTCAAGTCCGACGGGGTTGACATAGTAGTGGGCGCGATGGTCGGCTTCAGCGGTCTCCGACCGACACTGGCCGCCCTCGAAGCGGGAAAGATCGTCGCCCTCGCCAACAAAGAGACCCTCGTTGCCGCCGGCAGTATCGTGACGAAGACGATGCGCGAGCACAACGCCGTCATCCTTCCTGTCGATTCCGAGCATTCCGCCATTTTCCAGTGCCTGCTTGCAGCTCAGGGGAACGAAGTGGAAAAGATACATCTGACCGCTTCCGGCGGGCCGTTCCGCACCTGGGACCGCAAGGCCATCGCCGGCGCCCGGGCAAGCCAGGCCCTCAAGCACCCCAACTGGGATATGGGCGCCAAGGTAACCATCGACTCCGCCACTATGATGAACAAGGGGTTCGAGGTGATCGAAGCCAAGTGGCTGTTCGACATCGACCCTTCAAGAATACACGTCGTAGTGCACCCCGAGTCAATCATACATTCGATGGTCGAATTCACCGACGGAGCCGTCATAGCCCAGATGGGCTGCCCGGATATGCGCGAGCCCATCGGCTTCGCGCTGAGTTTCCCTTCACGCGTGACCGTCGGCAACAGGAAACTTGATTTCGCCGCCATCGGCAGCCTCACCTTCGAAGAACCGGACCTCGAAAGGTTCCCTTGTCTGAGACTCGCCTACGAAGCCATCGCACGCGGAGGGAATGCACCCTGCGCACTCAATGCAGCGAACGAAGTCGCCGTAGCCGCATACCTCAAGGATATGATTTCCTTCTACGACATCGCACGCATCAATGAAAAATGCCTTGCAGGAATGACTTTTGCAGCGAACCCGACGATCGAAGACATTTTCGAGACCAACAAAGAGATTGCAGCGATAGCAAATGGATACATTGATTAAAGCACTCCAGGTCATCCTGGCCCTCTCCCTGCTCATTTTCATACACGAGCTGGGGCATTTTATGTGGGCAAAGATCTTCCATATACGGGTGGATAAGTTCTACCTGTTCTTCGACATCGGAGGCAAGAGACTGGCCCGATGGAAATGGGGCGGGACAGAATTCGGAATAGGCTGGCTGCCGCTCGGCGGATATTGCAAGATCTCCGGGATGGTCGATGAATCGATGGACCTCGAGCAGATGAGAAGCGATCCGCAGCCGTGGGAATACCGCAGCCACCCTGCCTGGCAGAGGCTGTTCGTCACCGCCGGAGGCGTACTGAACAATTTCATCTTTGCCATCATCTGCTATATAGGCATAATGGCGGGATGGGGCCAGTCGTATATAGCCAATCAGGGAACAAAGGTTTTTGTCGGCGACCTTGCGTACGAAATGGGGTTCCGCACAGGGGATGAAATCCTCGCCCTTGATGACTACGTCCCCGACAATTTTGCCGCGCTCCAGGCCGACATCGCACGCCGCAACGTTCACAAGGCGACCGTTCTCCGTGGCAGCGACACCCTTGACATATATATTGATCAGTCAATGATCAGCGAAGTGCTCAACGCACCTCTTCTATTCGACATCGCGCTTCCTTTCGTGATCGACTCCGTCGCGGCAGAAGGCCCCAATGCCGCATCAGGGCTTCTCCACGGCGACCGCGTCGTGGCTTTCGGAGGTAAGGACGTCGAGTTTCTCCAGGACGCGCGAGAAGTTCTTGAGGGTCTGCGCGGCGCCAGTATAGACGCAGAAGTCGTACGCGGTGCCGACACCCTTGCCGTGCCTGTCGTAGTGGACACCGCCGGTCGCATCGGTGTCTATATGGTGATGCCGAACATCAAGAAACAGGAATATACGGTTCTCAGTGCAATTCCGGCGGGCATTAAACTTACCGGAGACACTATCAGGGGCTATCTCCAGGACCTCCGTCTGCTGGCAACGCCTTCCACCGGCGCTTACAAGTCGGTCGGAAGTTTCATCGCCATAGGACAGGTCTTCCCATCCATCTGGGACTGGTTCAAGTTCATCAACATCATAGCACTGCTGTCAATAATGCTGGGAGTGATGAACCTCATCCCCATACCGGGACTTGACGGCGGGCACATCGTATTCACCCTGTTCGAAATGATAACCGGACGCAAGCCGGGTGAAAAATTCCTCGTGATTGCCCAGCTGATAGGTATGATCCTGCTGATCGGCCTTATGATCCTGGCCTTCGGCAACGACATAGGACGATTGATTCATTAATACCATACGATTATGAAAAAGGTTCTCATTCTTCTTGCCACCACCCTTTGCCTTTTTGGCTGCAAGAACCAAAAGGCTCTCCTCCCGAGCGTCAGCGGCAAAGCCGGCGAAATCCTTGTTGTTATGGAGAAGCCTGACTGGGAGGGCAACCTCGGCGGTGAAGTCCGCGACCTCCTTGCCAGCGAATGCCCGTTCCTCACGCCTAACGAGCCTCTCTACTCACTGGTCAATATAGTGCCCTCAAAATTTATCGATCTCTTCAGGGTTCACCGCAACATCATAATCTTCAACGTTGACGCCCAGGCCGATACGACAGGCGTCATCTACAAGCACGATGTATGGGCTGCGCCTCAGTGCGTGATCCAGATTACGGCCCCGACCCTTGAAGCCGCATCCGCACAGCTCGCAAAAAGCGGGCAGATGATTGCCGGCTCGTTCGAGCATGCCGAGCGTGACAGGGTTATCCGCAACTCCATCAGATATGAGGAATTCCAGATCAGGAAGCAGGTATCCGATGTTTTCGGAGGTTCGCCATACTTTCCTAGCGGCTACACCCTCAAGAAGCTCACTCCAAACTTCGCCTGGATTGCCGATGAGAAGCAGTTCTCCACCCAGGGCGTGCTGATGTACAAGTATCCGGCCGGTGAGGAAGACCCTTTCTCTAAGGAAAACATAATCAGACACCGTAACGAAACGTTTATGGCAAACGTTCCGGGAATGTTCGAGAATACCTATATGACCACCAGCAAGTTCTTCGAGCCAAGCGTTGAATACCTCAAGTACCGCGGCCGGGACCTTGCCCAGACAAGGGGTTACTGGGAGGTGGAGAACGACTTTATGGGAGGGCCGTTCGTATCTCATTCATTCTACAGCAGGGATGGCAGTGAAATCATCGTGCTTGATGCTTTTGTGTATGCTCCGAGATATGACAAGCGCCAATACCTGCGACAGGTAGAGTCCATCATTTACTCTTGGGTATGGTCAGAAGACTAGGAGTAAAATATGACTAAAAAATAACTTGTTTTTCAGATAATTCTTTATATCTTTGCACTCCCTTTTGGCACTTTGTGCTATCGGGGTCGAGTTTGGTGGGTTCGTATAACGGCTAGTACTCAAGATTTTCATTCTTGCAATAGGAGTTCGATTCTCCTACCCACTACTAAAATATTAAAAATAAAAATACAATGGCAAACACAGCTTCAGCAAAGAAGGCCGATCGCCAGAACGAAAGGCACAGACTGCATAATAAATATTATGCGAAGACTACAAGAAATGCTATCCGCGACATCCGCAACACTACCGACAAGGCTACAGCAGAGAAAAATGCTCCTCAGGTATTCGCGATGATCGACAAACTTGCAAAGATTGGTCTTATCCACAAGAACAAAGCTTCCAATCTCAAGAGCGGAATCCAGGTTTACATCAATAAACTTGCCTAAGACACAGAAATCCGCCGTTGGCGGATTTTTTTTCGAGAAGTAGCGCAGTTGGTAGCGCACTACGTTCGGGACGTAGGGGTCGCGTGTTCGAGTCACGTCTTCTCGACCAAAATGACTTATTTCACCGGTTTTATCGTTATCGTCCTCAGGTATCCCGTCGGATATGCCCTGTAGGCATCGAAGATGCCCCGCGCGGTACAGCCGACACCGCTGGTCGCGTAATCAATATTAAGGGTGATGCTTCCGCTATTCAAAAGCTGGTACTGATAAACGCTGTTCGTCAGATTCTCGGTCGAAAAAGGGTAGGCATTGAATGAGAAAGGTTCGTTGACACTGAACTCAAGTCCATTGCCGCCGGCATCGGTAAAACGGACCCAACGGTTGTCAGTCCTCAAACCATAATCCTGAGGTATCAGATACGGCTCGTACATTTCATCAACCGTTGACTTGTAAATGCCGATACGATAGCCCGACTTCCTGTCAGGATAAGAAGCCTGCGGCCCCCTTCCATACCACTCCACATTCTCAAGCGACTTGTCAAGCGCCAGGCATACGCCTATTCTCGGGAGCCAGGCCGGCATCTCGCCCTGAGGATTGATCAGATGGCTGACATTCACTACACCGTCAGGGTCAATCCTATAGGAATACAGGCTCTCGATACCGGTACTTGCCCTACCTACGATATAGGCATCAAGCTGCTGCTCCGTAGGCACTCCGAATATCGCCAGCTCCCTGACATCGACATAAGCAGACCCGTCGACGACTCTCGCATTGACCGATACGGGGACGAAACCTACCTGGTCAAGTCCCGCTGAAAAATACATCGCGGCAAGTGTATTGCTGTGGCCGATAGAGCCGTAACCCGGTTTGTTGTTCAGCATAGCCGCACGGGATGAATATGCATTCCATCCGTCTATCTCATTGGCGACAGGCGCTCTCCAGACATTGAGCTTCAGAGGTTCTGAAAGCAGGGCGCGGCCGCCGGCCTGCATCTCGCAGAGGCTGCCGGAATATGCGTCGAATGAGTAGCAGAAGCCCTCTCCGCGAATGATGATTCTGTCATCATTCTCTTCCAGGGAGACTGTCCCGGCCGCTTTCTCAGGCGCAGGCGCAGGAAGATTCCAGTCAGACAACTCAAACTGCTCCCAAGCTACTTCGTGGCCTTTCTTCGCCCAGATTTCATCCTTGGCGAGGGTTGTGCTTACCGTGAGCCGGTACTGCTTTCCAGGCACGACGGAAGGCTTTGTGTACGGAATTGTGAATGACTTGGTCTCAGATGGATTTACATCAAGAAGCATTGAGCCGGACTCGACCACTTCGTCATCTGCAGTTATCGTCCAGGAGGTATTATACACCGATGAATTGGTAAAGCTGAGTCTGTTGCGCACCTCGATCACACCCCTGCGGGAATCAAGGAGTCTATAGCTGAGAGGCTGAGCGCTCTTCTTCATCTGATACATCTCAGGCTGAGGGATTCTGTCAGGCCATATGCTGCCGTATGTCCTTGCTCCTATGCCGTATGAGTAGAATGTGCCTTCATCAATTTCTTTCTCGAAATCAAGCCAAAGCGCGGATTTCTGAGGGTCGAAGCCATCTTCAGGAGTGACTGCGCAGGCGAATATCCCAACATTGTCAATAAGCGCATCGGCAATATACTCATTCGTATCCTGCCCGTTCTTCTCCTCATTCCTTCCTATGCAGACGGAAATAGGATAATTGCGGATGTTGCCTGAAGCCGGCTGGCTGGCCACCTCCCTGGAATCGATGAAGACCGACATCTTCTGCGAGTCGTATACAGCCGTGACATTGTGCCATTTTCCCTCCCAGTCAGACGGAAGGTCCGCCACAAGCATTGTCCTGGCACCGTTGTCGATATAGAATTCAATCTTGTCGGCGCCCGCCTGCCTGAGCCCGAACTGATTGTTGCCCTTTGTAATCATATAACCACCGCTCTTGTTGTAAGAACGAGGGAAAATGTCAAGCGTAAGAGTAAGCCTGTCACCACAGATTTCGACGTTGCGACCCCTATAGACCTGCACCCATTGGTCTGACTTGCCAAGGTCGACGGCCATTCCGGTCCTTCCTTTCACAAGTTTCGCCTGTCCCATAATATTCGCCTTCGTGGAATATGGTGACTTGTCTTCAAGCGTCCGGACTCTTTCCAGAAGACCCGGGCTGACGAAATCCCACAAGGCACCGCCCAGAAGGGAAGGATGGGCATCAATCTCCCGCCAGAAGTCATCAAGGCCGCCGCCACCGTTTCCGGCCACTGAAAGATATTCGTCCATAAACGAAGGCCTCTTGTCCAGCGTGTCAATTCCATATGACAGTTCGTGCTCAAAAGGAATAGGATAACGCGGGCCTACGATGTCCTCTGCGGCGTGCTTGGGCGCATTCCCTCCATACATCCAGAATCTGGTCGGATCATATTTCCGGCCTTCTTTGACCACTTCCGCAATGTCGGGGCCTTCCCCGGACTCATTTCCCGCGCTCCAGAAAAGGACACAAGGATGATTGCGGTCGCGAAGCACCATCTGACGCACCCGCTCCTGATACATAGGTATATATTCAGGGAGACTTGAAACCCATTCCGTGGCGTGTGCTTCATCTCCAGTCTCATCGATGATATACAGTCCATATACATCGGCAAGGTCAAGATATTCGTTCACCGGAGGGTAATGCGATGTCCTGACGGCGTTGAACCCGAATTGCTTCAGGATTTCCATATCCTTGCGCACCGTTGCTTCGTCCATAGCGTGTCCGAGTACAGGATGCTGCATATGTGAGCACTGTGCATTGACCTTGATCGCCTGCCCGTTGAGATAGAAGACTCCGTCCCTGATTTCGGTCTTCTTGAAGCCCATATTCTTCGTCATCGTGTCAACCACGCGGCCGGACTCATCCTTCAGGGTCATCTCAAGACTATACAGTTCAGGCTTTTCCGCGCTCCACTTTGCAGGAACAGCCACCTTTGAATGCAGGCGGACCGTTTCCTTACCACCTGCCTGGATGGAAATGCCGTCAGCCGCCATTGACGCACAGACACGTCCGTCCTTCTTTATCTCGGCGAGTACGGAATACCCGCTCTTCGGCGACCTGAAGGCTCTCAAGTCAATGGCAAGGGCCACCTCGGAATCAGTGAAGGTTTCGTCGAAGTCCGTTATGACCTGATAGTCCCATATCCTTGAATCGGGGCTCGAATATACCGTGACATCGTCAAAGATTCCGGCCAGTCTCCAATAATCCTGTCCTTCGAGATAGAAACCATCGCTGTATTTGAGCACAAGTACCGCAAGCGTGTTCTTGCCGGACTTGACATATTCCGTGATGTTGTACTCCGAAGGCTCCTGCGCACCCTCGTTATATCCCACCTGCTTCCCGTTCACCCAGACGAAAGAAGCCGAGGCGACCTTCTCGAACCTTAGGAATACCTGCCCGTCTTTCCAGGAAGACGGTATGGAGAACGTGGTCCTGTAGGCACCGGTCGGATTGACATCCATAGGTACTTCCGGAGGAGTCACCGAGTAAGGGGCCGGGGTTCTCGGAGCTCTCGGCTGGCCCGGCATTCGCCTGCCCCTGCTCATAGCGTCTATGGCTGACTGCGGCATATTGGTGGCAAAAGGAGATGACACATTGCGGAACAATGCCTGACCGTAACCCTGCATCTCCCAGTTGGAAGGAACATCTATGCTTCCCCACTTCCTGTCATTGAATGATGAGTCAAAGAAGTTCCCCGGTACATCATACGGGCTTTCACAGAAGAGGAATTTCCAGCTTCCGTTCAAGGAAACAGAATTTGACGGGATATGGAAGGCCCTGCCCTCCTCCTGCCCCTGGCCGTACATCTCAAGGTTTTCCACATAATACGGAAGATCCTGCAGATAAGGTTTGTCCTGCGCTCCGGCCGTCAGGGCGACCAGAATCAATGGGAGTGTCAGCAGTTTGATTTTCATTGTAGTATTTTCTTCTTTCCATCAAAAATACTCAATATTCACGTATTTTGTAAAAAAGCACCGCTAAAATAATGAACAGGGAATTCGCTCCCGGCGACGACCTTAGCTTCCTTCTTTAGAAAGTATACTTGACCATCACCTGGATACGGTGATTGCTTACCCAATGGAGATTGTCTGAAGCGACCTTGAGTTTCCCGGACTTGCCGTAGCGTACCGAGGTGAACATATATTCCAGACCGAACTGAACCTTTCCGAGGTTGTAGAGAAGTTCAGGCTGGATTCTGTACATATCCTTGATGTTCTGAACGCTGTTCTTGCCCCAGAAATCGGCAACGATAGGATCCTTTGTCCCGAAATTTCTGGCATAGCCGAGGAAGAGAGAAGGAACCCAGTTGGAGTTGCTGGTCTTATACTGGACAGTGCCCCATCCTGAAAGGTTGCGTGTGGAACTGAATGAGAACTCGCCTCCATTTTCAAGACTTGACACACCGTAGCCGCCTATCATATTCATATGTGAGCCGTCCTCGGCGAAGGTGACTTTTTCCTTGAAGGTAAAGTCGCCGAGTTTGAACTGGCCGTATTCGAAGAATATCCAGGAGCCCCTGCGTGAAGAGGCCACTCCGCCGAGAGCGTCGGTCTTGTAAGGCTTGATGTTGAGATAGTCGGCGCCGATGCGGAATGCACCGCCCTTCTGTCCCTTATAGGAAAGCCCGAAATAGAGCTCGGGGATGCAGCTGTTGCGGATGTAGTTTGCGCTTGCGCCGTCAGGGCCCGTGGAAGTGTACTGCATCTGCCAGAGAGCAGCGGCGTTGAAGCTCCAGCCTTTGCCCATACCGAGGTCCAGAGACACCATCGGAGTACGGCTGAACGGGCCGAAAGGAACACCGCTCTCAAGACTGAAGATGTCAGGAAGGTCAGCTGCCATAGGATGCCAGGCCTGTCCGATTTTCCAATTTCGTGCACCCTTTGCGAGTGTCAGGTATGCCTGACGGAGACGGAACTGTGCGGTTCCGGTACTGCCGCTGAGACCTGCGTAGAAATCGGCCTCGATCTTTGCGCCGACCTTATAGCCTGCAACTTCATATCCGGTCACGTCGACGCCAGCGCGGGTGGTGAGTGCCACGAAGCGGAATGAAGGGGTGGCATTGATGTCTTCGCCATTGACGAAACTCTCGTCTTTCGGCATGTAATAGTAGAGGTCGGCTGTGCCGGCGCTGCTTTCACGTGTATCGAAAGCAAAATAGTTGCGGATGAAGCCGTAGAACTTGAAATGTGAGGCTTTGGTAGCCTCCTGTGCAAAAGCACTGACGCTGAGCGCCAGTGCCAATGCTGTTGCAATATATTTTTTCATCTTCAATTGATAAAGACTAAGCAAACGGGAAGAACTTGGTTACCCAGAAGAAACCGAGCACAAGACCTACGATGCCGACGATCAGGCCGACCTTGGTCATATCCTTTGTCTCTACAAGACCTGTTGAAGCCGCAATGGCATTAGGAGGGGTGGAGATAGGAAGACACATTGCCACAGAAGCGCAGACAGCGACAAAGACTGAAAGACCTGCCTGTCCGCCGAAGGCCATGAATGCATCTGCATTGGACGATTCCATAAGACCCTTGCCCATAGCGATCATAATAGGGATGAGGAGGGCGGCGGTTGCAGAGTTGCTGATGAAGTTGCTGAGCAGGTAGCAGATGAGACCGGCGACGATGAATACGACGATGATGCTCATTGCACTGAAGTCGATGGAGGTTACGAGAGCCTTTGCGAGACCTGTTCCGTCAAGGGCATATCCGAGTGCGAATCCACCGGCAACCAACCAGAGGACTTCCCAGTTGATCTCCTTGATATCGTTCTTGCCGAACACGCCTGTTGCAGTATAGACGCAGAGAGGAATCAAGGCAACGATATTGGAGCTGATGCCGTGAAGCTGCTCGGTCATCCAGAGGATAATGGTGATACCGAAGGTTATCCAGGCGACGTAATCCTTGTAAGTCTTCTTATGGTCATCCTTCTTGATCTCAAGAACGATCTCCTTTGACTTGAACGGATAGATAACGCAGAGGAGCACCCAGGCGAAAAGAATCATCACAACAACATAAGGGATCATACGCATAGCCCAGTCCCCGAATCCGATGGTGATACCTGCAAGAGAATCGAGGTTTCCGACCGCAGTTGCATTAGGAGGGGTTCCGATAGGGGTTCCGATACCACCGATGTTTGCGGCGATAGGGATTGCCAGAGCGATTCCGACCTTGCCCTTTGCGTCAGTGTCGGGAAGAGATGCGAACACAGGGGCGAGGAATGCGAGAAACATCGCAGCGGTAGCTGTGTTGCTCATAAACATCGAGAATATTGAAATGACGATGAGCACGCCGAGAAGCACGGTCTTAGGCTTCTTACCGAAAGGCTTGAGAAGCATGCGTGCCATTGTAACGTCCATTCCATACTTTGAGGCAACGATTGCGAGTACGAATCCGCCGAGGAAGAGCATTACGACAGGGTCAGCGAAAGACCTCATCAACTCCTTCATCGGAACGAACTGGCTGGCATCGCCTGTCTTCATCAAGAACGAGATGCTCTTGTTGGAAATCGTGAGGAGGGAAATCACGATGACCATCAGGGATGTAACCCAGTTAGGCACGATCTCGAAGATCCACATGAGAGCGGCGAACGCAAAAATGGCGATTGTACGCTGCTGTGTCACCGTCAGTACATCGCCGAGGCTTCCGAAGAAGGAAGCAGGGCAGCACCACAGGAATATTGTGACTGCGAGCACGATAGGCAGGAGTACGCAATACTTAACATTGAATTTACTATTAGCCATAAACTTATGATATGATTTTACTGCTATCTTCTTATAAGCGCCGCAAATTTAGTCAATAATTGCCTAAATGCCAACCAAAATGCTTACTTTTGTCTCCTCATCACAACCACTTGTAAATGAAAAAAGCAATCATCATCGCCGGAGCAATTCTGGCTCTCATCACTTCCTGCAAAATGGAGAATCCACTTCTTACAGAATCGACGCTGCCTTATGGCGCACCCCAGTTCGACAAGATCAAGAACGAGCACTACCTGCCTGCATTCCAACAGGCCATCAAGGAAGGCAAGGCCGAGATCGACGCCATTGTCGCCAACCCGGACGAGCCTACATTCGAGAACACCATCGAGGCTCTCGCCTACTCCGGCATGGCGATCAACCGCATTGGCGGCATCTTCTACAATCTCAAGGAATCCAACACCAACGACGGTATGGAGCAGATTGCGGAGGAGCTTTCACCTATGCTTACAGAGTTCGAGATGTACACCTCGCTCAACGCCCCTCTCTTCGAGCGCGTCAAGAAAGTTTATGACAACAGGGAGAACCTTGACCTCGACCGCGCGCAGATGCGCCTTCTTGAAGATACGTACAAAGGTTTCGTACGCAGCGGAGCCCTCCTTTCCGACGCAGACAAGGAGACATACAGCAAACTCGAGGAAGAGCTCTCGCTCACACAGCTCCAGTGGCAGAAGAATGCGCTTGCAGCCACCAACGCCTGGGCTATGAACCTCACCGACGAAGCCGATCTCGCCGGTCTTCCTGACTATGTGCGCGATATGGGCGCAGCTACAGCCGCCGAGCGCGGCGAGAGCGGCTGGACCTTCGACCTCAGCCAGCCAAGTTACGTCGCATTCCTGAAGTTCAGCACACGCCGCGACCTCCGCGAAAAGATTTACAGGGCTTACAATTCCAAGGCGCTTGGCGGAGAATTCGACAACTCCGAGATCTGCCGCAAGATCGTCGACCTCAGAATCCGTATCGCCAACATCCTCGGATATGAGACCTATGCCGACTATGCCATCGAAGACCGTATGGTGGGCAGCAAGGACGGCGTGTGGAAATTCCTCGGCGAGCTCCTCGAGCCTTCCCTCCCTGCAGCCAAGAAAGAGGTTGCCGACATCCTTGCCTTTGCAAAGAAGAACGGTTTCGAGGGCGACGAACTCCTCGCCTGGGATTTCAGTTTCTGGTCAGAGAAATACAAGAACAGCCTCTATGACCTGAGCGACGAACAGCTCAAGCCTTACTTCCAGCTTGAGAGCTGCATAGACGCAGTGCTCGGTCTCGCAACCCGCCTCTACGGCATCACCTTCGAGGAGCGCAACGACATCCCGGGATATCATCCGGACGTACACGTCTTCGATGTAAAGGACGAAAACGGCGAGCATCTCGCCCTGTTCTATGCCGACTTCTTCCCTCGCGCAAGCAAGCGCGGAGGTGCGTGGATGAACGACATCTACAGCCAATACACATATGAAGGCGTTGACCACAGACCTTGCGTGACCATCGTCATGAACTTCAGCAAGCCGACGGCTTCAGCCCCATCACTTCTTACACACGACGAGCTCACCACCTTCCTGCACGAGTTCGGTCACGCCCTCCACGGAATGCTCACCAAGTGCACATATCCGGGCCAGAGCGGCACTTCGGTCGACCACGACTTCGTGGAGCTTCCGTCCCAGATTATGGAGAACTGGGGGTATGAGCGCGAGTTCCTCAAGCAGTTCGCAAAGCACTACCAGACCGGCGAGGTCATCCCGGACGAGCTTATCGACAAGATCATCGCAGCCAAGAACTACAACGCCGCATACTTCCAGGTACGCCAGCTGCAGTTCGGCTATCTCGATATGAACTGGTATACCCTCACCTCCCTTCCGGAACTCGGCACAGAGGCATTCGAGGCATCCGTATACGAGCCTCTCAACCTCCTCCCAAGAGTTGACGGCACCTGCGTATCTACTGCATTCAGCCACATCTTCTCAGGCGGATACGCCGCAGGATACTATTCATACAAGTGGGCCGAGGTCCTTGAGGCCGACGCCTTCTCGCTCTTCGAGGAGAGCGGCATCTTCGACAAGGCAACCGCCGACTCATTCCGTCGCAATGTCCTTGAAAAGGGCAGTACCGAGAAGGAGGCCATCCTCTACCGCAACTTCCGCGGCCACGACCCTGAGACCAAGGCCCTGTTGATCAAACTCGGAATCATATCAAAATAAAAAAATGAAGGCTGAGCGTTTTGCTCAGCCTTCATTTTTATATCAAACAGGTTTTTAGATTGTACCCTGCTCCAGCATAGCGGTGGCAACCTTCATGAAGCCGGCGATATTTGCGCCCTTCACATAATCGATTGAACCGTCTGCCTGTGTACCGTACTTGACGCAAGCCTCGTGGATTGAATCCATAATGAAGTGAAGCTTCTCGTCAACTTCCTTGCCGCTCCAGCTGATATGTGAAGCGTTCTGGGTCATCTCAAGACCTGAGGTAGCCACACCACCTGCATTGACGGCCTTGCCAGGAGCAAAGAATACACCGTTGTTCTGGAAGAACCTGATAGCGCCAGGCTGGCAGCCCATATTGGAAACCTCGCAGCAGCACCAGGTGCCATTTGCCTTGAGTTCCTTGGCGTCATCCTCCGAGAGCTCGTTCTGGAATGCACAAGGAAGAGCGATGTCGCACTTCACGGTCCAAGCCTTCTTGCCGGCAGTGAACTTGGCTGCGCCAGGGAACTGGTCTGCCATATCCTGAACCTTGTTGCGGTTGGATGCGCGCATTACAAGCATATAGTCAATCATCTCCTTGGTGATACCGTCAGGAATCTCGCAGACTCCGTCAGGACCTGAGATGGCTACGACCTTGGCACCGAGTTCGGTAGCCTTGGTGCAGGCGCCCCACGCTACGTTACCGAAGCCTGAGATGGCAACCTTGCAGCCCTTGATGTCCTTTCCGGCCTTGTGGAGAAGGTTCTGGGTGAAATAGAGAGCTCCGAAACCGGTAGCCTCCGGACGGTGGATCGAACCGCCCCAGGTTGCACCCTTGCCGGTGAGAACACCGGTGTTGTACTCGCGGGCAAGCTTCTTGTACATTCCATAGAGATAACCGATCTCACGGCCACCTACGCCTACGTCGCCTGCAGGGATGTCCTGATCAGGACCGATGCACTGCCAGAGTTCAAGCATAAAGGCCTGACAGAAACGCATAATCTCATCGTTGGACTTGCCTACCGGGTCGAAATCGGAACCACCCTTTGCGCCACCCATAGGAAGAGTGGTAAGAGCGTTCTTGAAAGTCTGCTCAAAGCCGAGGAACTTAAGCATTGAAGGAGTTACTGCCTTGTGGAAACGGAGACCGCCCTTGTAAGGACCGATCGCGCTGTTGAACTGGATACGATAACCGGTGTTGGTCTGGACTTCACCCTTATCGTCAACCCAGGTGACACGGAAGGTAAAGATACGGTCCGGTTCAACCATACGCTCCACGATCTTGGCTTTTTCGAATTCAGGATGCTGATTATACACATCCTCGATAGATTCAAGAACCTCCTGTACTGCCTGGAGATATTCATTTTCTCCTGGATACTTGGCCTGGAGGCGTGCCATAATGTCTTGTGTCTTCATACTAAGTTAACTACTAACCCGACAAATATAATAAAATAATCGTCTGGTTGTAATTGTGGAGAATACTTATTTTACTTCCCAGGTACTGCCGCTGCGAAGAAGGTCGTCTACGCAGTGGATTGAGGATTTGGCGGCAACCTGCTTGACCTGATCACGCACACCGTCGTCATATGTGATGTCCCTGACGTCACGGATCACACCGAGGGCTACAGGATAGTCCGGACCCTTCATATCCGCAAGAGCCATATGTATGCCGATGTTGTCGGCGTGTGCATCGTGCACAAGCACGTCATCGAGGGTGAAGCCACCTTCTCCGATATGTATCACACGCAGCTTCCTGCCATCATAGATGAGTCCCTTCTCGTTGTCCTTGCCGAATACCATCTTCTCGCCGTGGCGGAGTACGATGGTGTGGTCGGCCTTGACAGCAGGATCGGAAAGATTCTTGTGGGCGCCGTCATTGAAGATGACACAGTTGGTGAGCATTTCCATCACCGAGCATCCGTCGTGGAGGGCTGCAGCAGTCATTATCTCTTCATTCAGCTTCAGTTCAACGTCGAGACTGCGTGCAAAGAAAGTACCCTTCGCACCAAGCACGAGGGAGCCCGGATTGAACGGGTGCTCTACGGTGCCGTATGGCGAGGTCTTGGTAATCGCGCCGAACTTGGAGGTCGGGCTGTACTGTCCTTTTGTGAGTCCGTAGATCTGATTGTTGAAGAGGATGATATTTATGTCGATGTTGCGGCGTATCGCGTGGATGAAATGGTTGCCTCCGATGGCGAGGGCATCGCCGTCACCGCAGGCCTGCCATACTGTCAGCCACGGATTCGCCACCTTGATGCCGGTGGAAATGGCAGTGGCACGGCCGTGGATGCTATGGAAGCCGTATGTATCCATATAGTACGGGAGTCGTGAAGAGCATCCTATACCGGACACCACCACATAGCGTTCCTTATCATAATTAAGGGCCTGGCTCACCTTTGGGAGAGCCCTCTGCAGAGAGGCGAGTACAGCATGGTCGCCACATCCCGGGCACCAGCGCACTTCCTGGTCGCTCTTGAAATCTTTGAATGTCAAATTTGCCATATCCTACATCTCCTTTTTGATTGCCTCGATGAGTTCGCTCACGAGGAACGGTTGACCCTGGACCTTTCCGTATTTGCGGAAAGTATACTGCGGATAAAGTCCCTGCAGATAGTTTGCGAACTGTCCGCTGTTCAGTTCACACACAAGGAACTTCTTGTAGTGGGAGAAAATCTCGGCAGTATTTGGCGGGAGCGGATTGATATAGTCGAAATGGGTGTAGGCCACAGGGACACCTTCTTCCTGCAGGTCGTGAATGGCGCTGGCAATATGTCCGTAGGTGCCACCCCATCCGAGAACCAGGAGATCACCCTCCTGCGGACCGCGGACAACCAGATTCGGAAGGTCCTTCGAAATCAGCTCGACCTTCCTCGCGCGCTCGCGAACCATAGTTTCGTGGTTCTGCGGATCGGTCGAAAGCACGCCGGCGTGATTCTTCTCAAGGCCGCCCACACGATGCTCGAAACCCTTCTGTCCCGGAAGCGCCCACCGCGGAACCATTGTTTCAGGGTCCCTCTCGAACGGCTTGAACCTTTCGCCTTCCGGCAGCACTCCGGTTACGAACGGCGGATGAATCTCAGGATAGTCCTTCATCCACGGAATGAGCCAGGGTTCACTGCCGTTGCCGAGGAAACCTTCTGACAGGAGGAGGACCGGAGTCATATGCTCAAGCGCAATCTTTGCAGCCATAAAGGCGGCGAAGAAGCAATTTGCAGGTGAATGTGCGCAGATTACAGGAATCGGGCACTCACCGTTTCGTCCGTAGAGCGCCTGATTGAGGTCCGTCTGCTCCGTCTTGGTAGGAAGGCCGGTGGAAGGGCCGCCGCGCTGAACGTCAACGACAACGAGCGGCAGCTCGGCCATAACGGCCAGTCCGAGAGCCTCGCTCTTGAGCGACAGGCCCGGGCCGGAAGTGGTTGTAACAGCAAGGTTGCCGGCGAATGCGGCACCGATCGCAGTGCAGATGCCGGCGATCTCATCCTCAGCCTGAAGCGTCTTGGCTCCAAGGCTCTTGTGAAGGGCAAGCTCTTCAAGTATGGCTGTTGCCGGAGTGATGGGATAAGAACCGCAGAAAAGAGGCAGGCCTGACTTTTCAGAAGCCGCAAGGAGGCCCCAGGCAATGGCCTGGTTGCCGGTCACATTCCTGTATGTACCTTTTTTGGCGGACTTGACAGGCTCGATGGTATAGGTGTTCGGGATAGCCTGGACATTGGCCGCATAGTTGAAACCGTCATCAAGGACTTTCTTGTTCGGAGCGATCACCTCCGGATGCTTCTTCGAGAACTTTTTCTCAAGATAGTCGTAGACAGGCTGGAGAGGGCGGTTGAAGATATAGCACGCGATTCCGAGCGTGAACATATTCTTGCATTTGAGGATGGACTTCTGGTCCATTCCGCTGTCTTTCAAGCTCTCCTTCGTCATCGTGGTGATAGGCGCGATGATGAGTGTCCTGTCTTCTACTGATAGTTCCGTGAAAGGATTGTCTGTCGTGAAACCGGCTTTCTTCATGCCTGCATCATCAAATGCATCCTCGTCGATAAGGATCATCGCGTGACGCTTGCACCATTTGGCATTGGCCCTGAGCGCTGCAGGATTCATTGCAATGAGCATATCGCAGAAGTCGCCGGGAGTGGCCACCTCTTCACTGCCGATATGAACCTGAAAACCGGATACGCCTGAAACCGTACCGTGCGGAGCACGGATTTCGGCCGGGTAATCCGGGAACGTTGCAAGTCCGTTGCCGTAGATAGCTGACATGTCCGCAAAGAGCGAGCCGGTGAGTTGCATACCATCACCGGAATCTCCTGCAAACCTTATCACGACATCTTTGGTGTCAATGACTTTATGTTGCATTATTTTATATGTGGTTTGATTGGTTTGTACAATTTATAAAGACCGGCACGCTGTACCGGTCTTTACATATGGGTCATTGCTGTACTACTGCTGTGCAGCCTGGGCCTGAGCCTGAAGCTCTGCCTGAAGGGTCTCGAGTGTGCGGTCAGCCGCGATGTTGAGAGCCTTGCGCGCTGCAGGGGTGAGGTCTGTGCTCTGTGCCGGGTCAACGTAAAGAGCTGTGGAAACATCGAAAACGAAGATGTATCCGCCTTCCTTGGCAAGATCCTGAACTGTCTTGTTGGCCTTCTCATAGATAGGAGCCATAAGCTGCTGTTCCTGCTGCTGGAGTTCTGCCTGTACTGACTGGCCGAATTCCTGAATGCGCTGCTGGATCTCGGTAAGCTCCTTCTCCTTGCTTTCGCGGATGGACTGGGTCCAGGTGGAAGCTTTCTGCTGATACTGGCTGTACTTGGTGTTGAATTCCTCAACCATCGCCTGATATGTTTCCTGTGCCTCGTTGTTGGAAGCGGTCATAGTAGCACGAGCCTGGTCAGCCTCCGGGCAAAGCTGGACGAGCTCTGAGAAGTTGACGTGAGCAAACTTCTGCTGAGAGAAGCCAGCCACTGAAACGAATGCCATAGCGGCGATCAAAAGAACCTTTTTCATAATTGTATGCATTAAATAGTTATTCAATTAAAATTGTTGGCCGATAACGAAGTGGAACTGGCTGCCACCACTCTTGGCATCGTCAAATCCGTAGCCCCAGTCCACACCGAGAAGACCAATCATCGGTAAGAAGATGCGAACACCGACTCCGGCGCTGCGTTTGATCTGGAAAGGATTGAAATCTCTGATATCTGACCAGCAGTTACCGCCCTCGAGGAAACCGAGAACGAAGATGGTAGAAGACGGTTGAAGCAACACCGGATAACGGAGTTCCACGGTAAATTTGTCATATACGTTGCCCGCGTAGGAATAACCGCTTGAGTTATACTGAGACGGGAGGTATGGCGTAAGTGAGTAGTTCTCGTAACCGCGAAGCGAGATGACCTCGTTGCCGTATGTGCTATAACCGGACATACCGTCACCGCCGACAAGGAAACCCTCGAACGGAGAATAGCCCCATTTGCGGTTGTAGTAGCCCACATAACCGAACTGTGCGCGCGTCATAAGGATGAGGTCGCCGATGATCCTTGTATAATGGGTGGCGTTGAACTTCCACTTGTGGTACTCGATCCATCTGTATCGGTCGGCAGCGCTCCAATTGTCGTAGTTCACATCCCTGTAGCTTGCCACGGCAACCTTTTCTCCCTTGTCGTTGAAGTCAAACTTGCGGAACAGGGAATACGGTGGCGTGAGCTGGAGGGAGAAGCTCATATCGGAACCCTGACGAGGGAAAATCTGCTGGTCGGTCGAGTTCCTTGCAAGGGTAAGGGTGTAACTGAGGTTGTTGGAGATACCGTCATCGAAGATGAAGTATCCTGAATACCAGTTCGTAAGTTTATAAGTCTGCCAGCTGAGTCCGTGGTATAGGATGAAGTAGTTGTCAGGCCACTTCAGGCGGTTACCCAATGATGCTGAGAATCCGTACACCTCCATCATACGGTCGCTGTTGAGGATATTGAGCGCGATGTATGAGTTGGTCTGGCGGGTATAATACAGACCGAGGTTGAGCGACATAGGCTTCTTGCCGGTGAGCCAAGGCTCGGTGAAGCTGGCAGAAAGCGAGGTGTAGTATGTACCGTTGGTCTGGAAACGGAAGGACAGAGTCTGTGCGTCACCGAGAGGAACCGGCCTCCAGGCGTGTTTCTCGAACATTCGGTGGGTCGAGAAGTTATTGAAGCTCACACCGACCGACGCGACGAAAGTGTTGCCGCCCCATCCTCCGGAAACCTCCAGTGTGGAAGAAGGCTTCTCGGTTACGTTATAGACGAGGTCGACGGTGTTGTTCAGCGCGTTCGGAATAATGGACCAACCGGTATGAGGGTCCGCGATAGCCTCGGCATCGAACTGTCCGAGAGAGGATATCTCGCGGATGGAGCGCTCGAAATCCGACTGGCTGTAGAGGTAACCCGGACGAGTGAATATCTGACGGCGCACAACCTTCTCGTTGGTGAGGTCGTTGCCGTTTATGACGATGTTGTTCAGCGTTGCCTGCTTGCCTTCCGAAATGCGGACCTCAACATCCACCGAGTCATTCTGGATATTGGTCTCGACAGGAGTCACGTTGAAGAACAGGTAGCCGTTGTCGCGATAAAGCTTGGAGATGTCCAGCTCATTCTGCTTGCCGCCTCCATAAAGGCGCTTCTCCATAGTCACGACATCATAGACATCTCCTTTCTTTACCTGCAGCACCTGATTGAGAGCGTCGGAAGAATAGACGGAGTTGCCGGTCCACTGGATGTCGCGGAAATAATATTTGTCACCTTCATCGAAAACAAGATCGATTCCGAGCTTGTTGGGTTCGACGTAATAGATGGAGTCGCGGACAAGACGGGCATCGCGGTAGCCGGCCTCGTTGAAAGCACTCAATGCGGCTTTCTTGTCGTTGATATATTCCTTCTGGTCAAATTTCTTGCTGTGGAAGAAGTTGTATATCTTGGCGGACTTCGTCTTCTTCATCTCCTTGGCGATCTTGAACTCCTTCACGTGCTCGTTGCCGATGAAATTGATGTTCTTGATCTTGATCTTCTCGCCCTTGTCAACCGCGAAGTTCACGCGGATTGCATTCTTTACGACGGAATCCCTCTGCACTTCGGCCTTGACCTGGCACTTTAGGAAGCCTTTTTCATAATAATACCGCTTGATGATATCGCAGGATGTCTTGTCGACATACTCGGAGAACTCCCCGCCGCGGCGAAGGTTCAACCGGTCCTGAAGATCCTTCTTCTCGCCGGACTTGATCCCGGTGAATGTCCAACGCGACATACGCGGACGCTCCTCGATGGCGATTTTGAAATACGCCGTGTCAAGAGCTGCAGGGGCAGATGCCACCTTTACGCTGTCGATGCTGATGGCCACGTCCTCAAAGAACCTCTGAAGCCAGAGGCGCTTGACGATATTGGAAATCTCTTCACTCGGGACGGTAATTTCCATACCAGGCTGGAGGCCGGTCTGGGAAATTATCTGCTCATTGCTGAAATAATGATTCCCTTCCGTTGAGATTCCGCCTACAACATATTTCTTCGGACGGTTATAGTCCACCTCAACGGTCTCCTGCGCAAAGGCTGAAAGCGCCAGCAGGGCCAGTGAAAGGATGGATATTGTCCGCTTTAAAAACATAATCTGTAAAATAGTCTGCAAATATACACGAATTATTTGACTTTTCCGAAACGTCTGTCACGTGAGGCGAACTCCTCAATCGCATCATAAAACTGCTCCTTGCGGAAATCAGGCCAGAGAGTGTCGGTAAAAATGAACTCGGTATAGGCCGACTGCCAGAGCAGATAATTGCTGAGCCTTTTCTCCCCGGAAGTCCTTATGAGCAGGTCCGGGTCCGGAATGCCGTCCGTAACGAGAAAATGGCTGAAATCCTCCGCTTCAAACCGTTTCTCCGGATGGTTAATCAAATCGTGTGCCATCTTTTCAGCCGCCTGCAGGATATCCCACTTGCCACTGTAGCTGAGGAAGAGGATCATCGTAAAGCCTGTATTGGACGCCGTGCCGGCCATTATCCTGTCGATGGTGGCGTTGAGCTCGTCCGAAAGGCGGGCGCGGTTGCCCAGGACCATAAAGCGGACATTGTGCTTCTGGAAATTGTCGAGCTCCCCCACCATAGCTTTTGCCATCAATCCCATAAGAGCCTCCACCTCTGCTGCCGGGCGTCCCCAGTTCTCCTCGGAAAAGGCATAGAAGGATGCGTACGGAATCTTCCATTCCACACAGCATTCCATTACGGCACGGACGCTCTCCACACCTTCGAAATGCCCGAAGACCCTTTCTTTCCCCCTCTCTTTGGCCCAGCGGCCGTTACCGTCCATAATGATGGACACGTGTGTCGGAATAATACCTGGAGTTTTCATAGGTCAATTGTTGGAGTTTCTTACATCTTCCCCCCAATGCAGTCTCTCGCGGAGCGCATTATAAAAGTTCGCCTTCGCGAGGCGGAGTCTCTTGAGACTCCTGTCGGCGGCGCCGATGGTGATGACGGCATCGGTAGGGATGACGAATGTTCTGTTGTCCATCGTGAAAATCGCATTGTCCTCGCGCGAGCGCAGCGTGATGCGCACAACCGATGTGGACGGGACCACCAGCGGGCGGACGTTGAGGTTATGCGGAGACACGGGGGCGACAATCAGGACGTGGGCATCAGGCGAGCAGATAGGGCCGCCGATGCTGAGCGAATAGGCGGTGCTGCCGGAACTTGTGGCAACGAGGATGCCGTCGGCCCAATATGTCGGAAGCGGCACACCATCGACCGACACGTCGACACCCAGCATAGAAGCACCCGACCGCATTACGGTCGTCTCGTTCAGCGCATACGGCCAATAGTCTTCCTTGACGCCCCGCGCATCGACGCGGAGCAGCTCCCGGTTTTCCAGCGAAAATCCGTCACCAAGCAACGCTTTCAGCACGTCATCGGGCTTGTTCTCGGAGAGAAATCCAAGACGTCCGAGATTGACTCCGACGACCGGCAGGTCTGCGGGGACCGCCAGCCGGGCGGCAGACAGGAAAGTGCCATCGCCGCCAAAACTCAGGAGAGCGTCGGTCCCGGCTTGGATATCTTCCGGCAGAACTGCTTCATAAACTGAACAGCCGGCAGCCTTGAGACTGCAGAGCAAACCTTCAAGGCGGGCGTCGTCGCGCAGCTTTTGATTATGGATAAACCAGGCGAATTTCATAATGGGCTTCAAATTTAGCACATTATTTAGATATTTAAACAGAATTGAGTACTTTTGTACTGACAAAGTCAGTATAAAAATGACCAGATTAAGCGTTAATATCAACAAGATTGCGACAATACGCAATGCACGTGGGGGCAATATGCCGGATGTCACAAAAGCGGCACTCGACTGCGAGCGTTTCGGAGCGGAAGGAATCACCGTCCACCCGCGTCCCGACGAGCGCCATATCAGGTACTCGGACGTGCGTGAAATCCGCCCTCTCCTGAGGACGGAATTCAATATGGAAGGCAATCCGACAGGCAGTTTCACCGCTCTCGTCTGCGAGGTCGTACCAGATCAGGTGACACTCGTCCCGGACGCACCGGATGCCATAACCTCCAATGCAGGATGGGACACCGTGAGCAACTATGCTTTTCTGTCACGGCTGTGCGGCACATTCCGCGACAGAGGTATCAGGACATCGATTTTCATCAATCCTGACCCTAAGATGGCGGAAGGCGCAGCCCGCTGCGGAGCCGACCGGGTCGAGCTCTATACCGCCGGCTATGCCGCGGCATATCCTCTCGACCGCGAAAAAGCCATCGCACCTTATGTCGCGACGGCCGAGAAGGCCCGCGAGCTCGGGCTCGGGCTCAACGCCGGCCACGACCTGTCGCTCGACAACCTTGAATATTTCATCCGCACGATCCCTTGGGTGGACGAAGTCAGCATAGGCCACGCGCTCATATGCGACGCGCTATATATGGGTCTTGAATCAACTATCGCCGCATATCTTGGCAAGATTCGGATTTTTTAACTATTTTTGCCCCTCAATACGGAATATAACAATTTAATATAGAAATGAAAAAGTCAACTCTCATCATCAGCACCGCTGCCGCCATCTGCGCCATCGCACTGATTACTCCAGCCTGCACCAGCAGCAACACCAACAACGTCAAGGCCGCAGCAGACTCAACCATCGCCTCAGGATCCATCGTTTATTTCAACCTCGATACCGTCCTCCAGGATTACGATATGGCGAATGATCTCCGCAGCGTCGTCGAGACCAAGGTGAACAGCATCAACCAGGAAGTCACCCGTCGTGGCAACAAGCTGGAAAAGGATATCCAGGCTTTCCAGGACAAGATGAACAAGGGACTCCTCACCCAGTCGACATACGAGGTACAGAGCCAGAAGCTCGCTCAGCAGCAGCAGGAATTCGAAGCTTATGCCAACCAGAAGCAGAACGAGATCCTCGAAGAGCAGAACGTGATGATGAACCAGATTGCCGACGCCATCAAGACTTTCGTCGACTCATACAACGAGAGCAAGGGATACGCGATGATCATCGCCACCCAGGGTGCCATCCTCCCTGCACCGGTTGTCACCGGAGACCCTTCACTTGACATCACCGACGACATCCTCGAAGGTCTCAATGCAGAATACGTAAAGTCAAAGGGCCAAAACGAGTAAATCTTGAGAATAGCCATTCTATCGTGCTTTTACCCGTTCAGGGGAGGGATTGCTCAGTTTAATGCCAACCTTTTCAACGAACTGAGCGCCTCGCACGATGTGAAGGCATTCAATTTCAAAAGGCAATATCCCGGTCTTCTTTTCCCGGGAAAAACGCAATACGTTGCAAAAGACGACAAGGCCGTGTCCGTAGAGTCAACCCCTCTGCTGGACACGGTCAATCCGTTCAACTGGATACGCACCGCCGGGACTATCCGCAAATGGAAGCCCGATGTACTGATTCTCCGCTACTGGATGGCATATTTCGCACCTTCGTTCGGCTACATTGCCCGCAATGTCGGGAAGGACTGCAAGGTGGTGGCCATTCTCGACAACGTGACACCGCACGAAGAGCATTTCTTCGACAATGCCTTCACGAAATACTTCATCAACGGGATTCATTCCTGCGTGACCTTATGCGACGAAGTAGCCGGAGACCTCGCAAGGTTCCGCACCGACATACCGCACATCACCCTTCCGCACCCGGTTTACAACCACTTCGGGGAAAGGATCGGCAGGGCGCTGGCCGAAAAGGAGCTCGGCCTTGAGGCGGGCAAGAAGAATCTGCTGTTTTTCGGCCTGATACGCGACTACAAGGGACTTGATATCCTGCTTAATGCCTTTGACAGGCTTGATGACAGTTATCAGCTCATCGTCGCCGGCGAGCCTTACGGATCCTTCGACAAGTACAGACGTATGATCGATGTCAACCGAAACAGGGAGCGCATCCATCTGTTCCTGAACTACATTCCGGACAATGAGGTCAAACGCTATTTCTGCGCCGCCGACGTGGTCGTACTTCCTTACAGGGGAGCGACGCAAAGCGGCATAAGCAACATAGCGAATCATTTCGAGGTGCCGATGATCGTCACCGACGTAGGCGGTTTGAAGGAAACCATCGGCGACAGGGGCACCGGGCTTGTCTGTGATTCCTGCAGTCTGGCCTGCGTAGCGGATGCCATCAATGAATATTTTGCCGATCCGTTCAGACGCGACGGGTATGTCAGGTGCATACGGAAGGAAAATGAGAACCTGAGTTGGAGCAGTTTCGCTGAAAATCTGGTCAACTTTATAGAAAATAATCAGAAGTGAAGAAGTTAGCAGTATTACTATCCATCCTGCTGATGAGCTGCGCAAGCGCATCAGCCCAATGGTATGTCGTTTCGGGTATGCACAGGACCGAGAGTAGGACCCCATCGGCAAACGACGGAGAGACCATCCGGAACGAGAATGACAATGAAAATGAAAATCCGAAACCAGACACAAGGGAAGAAGATCTGCCTTTCACCCTCGTGGTGCCGGACGTGCTCCGGGTCGGGGTCGTGTTGCCATTCCAGATCGGCACGAAGGCCAATTCAAACTTCCTTGAAATGTACGGCGGAGCACTTCTGGCCGTCATGGATTTCAGTGCTTGCGGGAAAAAGATTGAAGTTTCCGTCCTGGACGAAAGCGAGCCGGGGTCGCCTCTTACATCAGAATTCCTGAAAGACAATCAACTTGTCATCGGACCGGTAAATGTCGAAGACATCCGGACAGCGCTAGAGATCTGCCCTGCCGGCCGCTTTCTTGTCTCCCCTCTCGACCCTAAGGCGGCAGAGCTCGCCGAAAACGACAGACTGATCCAGGCGCCTTCGTATTGGACCCGCCAGGCCGACGAAATAATCGATTGGATCAGGCGCGACTCTTCCTGGCAGGATGAAATCGTTCTTGTCCGCGACACTTCCGCCACAGATGCAGAACAGACTGCATATCTCGTTTCCAGACTCGTGGCGTCCGGAAAGAAATTCAGGACTGTAAGCAACCTTCAGGATTTCACTCCCGTTCAAAACGGCGTTTCACGTTTCCTGATTGCATCGGACCACGATTCCTTCATCAACACCACCGTCCGCACATTGGGGACTCTTGCGGGCAAGTACAGCAATATCACGCTGTATGGCACGTCAAAAGTCCGCAATTCTTCAGGTGTCGACCCTGAGCATCTATACAATCTCGGCCTGCACTATACCACAAGCTATTTCATCGATTACGAAGACTGGAAGGTCAAGGACTTCATCTATGCATACCGTGCGCTTTACAAGCAGGAGCCGGGCCAGTTCGCATTCCAGGGATATGACATAATGCACTACTTCCTGAACGCTCTCTCAAGATACGGTGAGGAGTGGTACAAAAAACTCCCCGAATATTCAGAGAGAGGATTGCAAAGCGACTTCAAGTTCGAGGATTCCGACACTGCAGGCAACATCAACACTGCTGTCCGCAGGGTGCTTCTGGGCAAAGATCTGTCAGCAGTTATCCAATAGCGATTTCGCATTGGCCACTGCGGCATCAGTGATGGTAGCTCCGCTCAAAAGGCGGGCTATTTCATTTACCCGCTGCACACCGTCAACCTTGCGGATGGATGAGTGTGCGGTGCCGTCTGCACCGATTTCCTTGGAGACCACATAATGGGCGCTGCCCTTTGCCGCGACTTGGGGAAGATGAGTGATTGAGAAGACCTGCATATCTTCACCCATACGGCATATCATACGTCCCATCTTGTCGGCCACGCTGCCGCTGACGCCCGTATCGATCTCGTCGAAGATAAGCGTAGGCATCCCCACAAACTTCGCCATCATAGCCTTGAGGCAAAGCATTATGCGCGATATTTCACCGCCGGATGCACATTTCGAGACATCCTGGAGATTCGTCCCCGTTGCAGAGAAAAGGAATGCAGCCGCATCCTTGCCGCTCGCACCGGGAGCACAAGGCTGGACGCTGACCTCGAACGCCGACCGGTCAAGTTCAAGGAAGCGCAGGTCGTCAAGTATCGCCTTCGCGAACCCATCGGCAGATGCGGTTCTCCTTGAGTGCAGTTCTTCGCAAAGCCTGTCATATCTGATTGCGGCAGCCTCCGTTTCTTTTTCAAGGTCTTCGATGCGCTCCGCGAGTGTGTCACCGTCGCAGACAGCGCCGGCCAGGCCGTCACGAACCGAGACAAGTTCCTCAACGGTGTTGCACCCGTGCTTTTTCAGCAGGGTATAAAGCAGTGACAGGCGATTGTCAACAGCCTCCAGATGCTCCGGCGACAGGTCGATCCTCCTGTCCAGGGAGCCGACCTCAGAGCTGATGTCCTCAAGTTCTATCCGCGAGGACTCAAGACGCCCGGCGAGATCCGAAACTTCAGGAAGGTATTTTGCCAACCTCTCCAGCTGGCGCTGAGCCTCACGCAGGTCCGCCGCTATGCCGGAACGCTCGTCCGACGACGGGTCGAACAGGTCTGACACGGCCGACAGGGCCTCCTTGATCTGCTCTGCGCCGGCAAGGCTTTTCTGCTCCGCTTCCAGTTCTTCGAGCTCTCCCGCCCTGAGATTCGCAGCCTCCAGCTGCCTGTACTGGGCTGAGACATAGTCTCTCTCCGCAGCCGCCTTTTGCAGCTTGTCTTTCAGGGATGCAAGCTGAGAGCGAAGATTCTGCAGGTTCTGCCATTCCAGGCGGCACCCGGCGGCCAGCTCCGCATTCCCCGCATAGTGGTCCAGGATGGAAAGCTGAAAAGCGTGGTCCGTGAGCAGCAGGCTCTTGTGCTGGGAATGGACGTCAACCAGCGACGCGGACAGCTCGGCAAGAAGCTGTACGGTGACAGGGCAGTCATTGACGAAGCAGCGGGAGCGTCCGGACCGGTTGACCACACGGCGGACAATCAGGTGACCGTCGTCCCATTCGACATCGTTCTCGTCCAGCAGCGACCTTAGCTTTTCGTCAACCCCGTCAAACTCGGCTTCGACCACACAGCTGTCCCTGCCTTCCGAAATCATCGTGGCATCAGCCTTCGCCCCCGCCACAAGCGACAATGCGCCGAGAAGTATGGACTTGCCTGCTCCGGTCTGTCCCGTAATAATGACCAGACCCTCCGGAAAAGAGATATCCAGAGAGTCTATCAGTATATAATTCTCAATATGAAGGGAGCCAAGCACGAGCTTAGTCTTCCTGTGCCACGCGATAGTACAATTCGCCTTCTTCGAACTCAGAGATTGCTACAAGGTCCGGTTTCGGCTGACGCTCATAGTACTTTGATATCTCGATCTGCTCCTTGTTCTCAAAGACTTCGTCCATCGTGTCACGCTCACCGCGGAAGTCCTCGAGTTTCTTCGCGAGTTCCTTCTTTTCTGCAAGCGCAATCTGGTTTGCTCTCTTGGAGAGAATGACTACAGTTTCATAAATGTTGCCCGTAGGCTCAGCGAGATACTTGATGTCTCGCGTGACAGTGTTTGTCGGTACTTTCTTTTCCATATCAAATGTACGAAACGCAGTGCTCCGAAAGTTTCATTATTTTCCTTTCAACTTGTTATAAATGCCGTCAAGCTCTTTCCTGTACGGTGATTCGGGATATTCACCGATGAAGTTCAGGTAGTCATCCTCGAATATGAGGTAGCGCTCTCTCTGCTTCTCCCTGGTACTGTTCAAGGCAAATTTGTAAGACGACATCGCTGAATAATAGAGAATGTCCTCACGATAGACATTGTCGGCGTCTTCCTTCAGGATGTTCTTGAATGCGACCCTTGATGCCTTATAATCCTCCATCGTGTAATAGAGTTTGGCATTTTCGTAGGCTTTGCGGTCAAGTCTCTCGTTAAGGTCCCTTATCATATTGCGGCAAATGTCGGCATTGGCTCCTCTTGGATTGTCGCGCAGATATTCCGTAATGGCCTGGATTGCCCTGTATGTAGGGGTCTGGTCAAGTTCATATCGGAGTGTCGATCTGTATAGGCAGTCCACGTGGAGAAATGTCGCCGATTCAATGAACGGGCTGCGTGGGAACGTGGAGATAAAATCGGAAAAATTGGTCTCAGCCGTCTGGAAATCCTCAAGGCTGTAATTGCAGAGCCCCCAGTAATAACGGACCGTATCATCTCTGGACATACCGGAAGTAAGGACAGAAAGATTCTCGAAGAGGGATGCGGCCTTCGAGTACTTCCCCTTGTTGAAATAGTCGAACGCAGCCTTGTACTTGGCTTCGGTGTCATTGCCGGCAAGAAGGATGTCATACTCGGTCTTGCAGGAATTGAAAGACACAAGCGCAATGGCCAGAATCGCAAATAATCTGATATTTTTCATCTTTTCAAGTATTTTTCCGCATCAAGCGCAGCCCTGCAGCCGGAAGCGGCGGCATTGATTGCCTGACGATAATGTGGGTCCTGGACGTCACCGGCGGCAAACACACCCTCTACATTGGTCCGGCTATCACGACCGTTCGTGACTATGTAGCCGTTCTCATCGGTATCTATCCACTTTGCAAACAGGTCTGACTGCGGATGGTGCCCGATTGCGACGAAGAACCCGTCCACTGCTATATCAAAAACCTCGCCATCCTTTCTCAAGACGCTGACGCCGGTCACTCCGTTTGCATCGCCAAGAACCTCGCGGGTGTTGCAGTTCCAGAGAATCTCGATGTTTGCGGTATTGCGGACGCGCTGCTGCATGGCCTCGGAGGCACGGAGGACATCGCGACGGACAATCATATAGACCTTGCGGCAAAGTCCGGCAAGATAGGTTGCCTCCTCGCAGGCCGTATCGCCTCCGCCGACAACGGCGACGTCTTTCTTCCTGTAAAAGAAACCGTCGCAGGTCGCACAGGCCGACACTCCCATTCCTTTGAATTTCTGCTCGGACGGAAGGCCGAGGTAGCGGGCGGTCGCACCCGTGGCGATGATTACAGCGTCAGCGGAAATGCCTTTCTCCCCATCAATCGTGAATGTGAAAGGCTTCGACCCCAGATCGACGGCTGTGACCACGCCCCGGCGGATGTCAGCGCCAAGCTTTACTGCCTGCTCGCGCATCCCGCTCATAAGCTGATTGGCATCGACTCCGCCCGGGAATCCAGGGAAGTTTTCAATGACGGTTGTCGTAGTCAGCTGTCCGCCAGGCTCATTGCCCTCGTAGAGGACAGGTTCCAAGGCCGCCCTCGAAGCATATATCGCAGCGGTGTAACCCGCAGGGCCGCCGCCGATGATAAGGCATTTTACGTGTTGATTCTCCATAATTTTACAAATATAGTAATTTTTGCAAATTACTTATTTTGAATTATTAAAAATTAAAGCTAGCTTTGGCGGCAATATGAGAAACAAGGCGAAGAAATTCACTGATATGGAGAAATTCAGGAAAATCCTGAAGGAAGAGGGGCTCAAGGCCACGCCTCAGCGCATTGCCGTCCACGAGGCTATGATAGCTCTGACGCACGCCAGTGCCGACTCCATTGCCGAATACATTGCAAAACACAGCGACACCGAGATCACTGTCGCATCGGTATACAATATTCTGGAGCAGCTGTCTTCACTGAAGATATACAGTTTCCGGCTCAGCGCCAACAACAAGAAGTACTACGACATCGCGACCTTCGACCACATCCACCTGTACGACTCAAAATCGCACGAATACAAGGATATCCTTGACGAAGAGGCCATCCGTCTGGTGGAATCGCATTTCAAGGGGAAGAAATTCAGGGGGTACAAGATCGATTCGATCGACATCCAGCTGGTGGCCCACCCTACAAGAAGGGCCAAGATACAGGGCTAGAGTTCCTTGCGCCACCTTGCCAGAGGGATGTTCAGCTGGCTGCGGTATTTCGCAATGGTACGGCGGGCGACCTTGTATCCGCGCTTCTCCATTTCAACCACGAGCTGTTCATCGGTGAACGGCTTCTTTTTGTTTTCGCCGTCAACGCACTCCCTGAGCGCCTTTTTCAGCTCACGGGTCGACACTTCTTCACCCTCACTGTTCTCCATACCTTCAGAAAAGAAATATTTGAGAGGGTAAATGCCGAAATTGGTTTCGATGTATTTGCTGTTGACAACACGGGAAATGGTCGAAATGTCGAACCCGGTCTTCTCTGCTATGTCTTTCAGGACCATAGGGCGGAGACTGGCCTCATCGCCATCGACAAAATAGTCCCTCTGATAATCCAGAATGGCCTGCATAGTCTTCTGCAGCGTATTCTGCCGCTGCTTCAAAGCCTCGATGAACCATTTGGCCGAATCAAGTTTCTGACGGATGAAAGTGGCGGCTTCCTTCTGCTCGCGCTCTGAAGAACCCCTGGACTCAAGCAGTATGTCAGCATATTTCTTGTTGACGTGAAGTTCCGGCACGCTGAAACGCGGCATACTGAAAGTCAGTTCGCCGCCGGTCTCATTCAGGATAAAGTCAGGGATAACCTGCTGGGCCTGGTCATCATAATTGTCATCGACCTGTCCACCGGGAGCAGGGTTCAATCTGACGATACGTCCCATAGCCGCCTTCAACCGGGCCTCGTCAATGCCGAGGCGGGACATAATCTTCTGGAAATGCTTGTTTGAGAATTCAGCGAATTCCTTGTCGAGGATTTCAACCGCGTCACGGACTTCCTGACAGTCCTTCATATTCCTCAACTGGATGAGAAGGCATTCGCGGAGGTCGCGCGCTCCAACGCCTGCAGGCTCGAAATCCTGGACCAGCTTCAGCATACGTTCAACCTCTTCCACATCCGTCACGATACCGGCACGGAAAGCGATATCATCCACCAGCGACTCCAGGTCACGGCGGAGGTAGCCGTCGTCATCCAGCGAGCCTATTATAAACGCAGCGACGTCGTGTTCCTGCTGGCTGAGCGAGCGGAACCCCAACTGCTGCATCAAGCTCTGGGAGAAGCTCTGTTTTACTGAAAAAGTATTGTATTCGGGACGGGGGTCCTTACCCCAGTTGTTGACCTTCAGCTTGTATGGAGCGATGTCGTCATTCTCCTTGAGTTCCTCAATGGAGATGTCCTTGTTTTCATCGTCCTTTTCAGAAGCCGACGATTCATCAAGGACGGGATTTTCCTCCAGTTCGGCACGTATCCTCTGCTCCAGTTCCTGAATCGGCAGCTCGATAAGCTTGATAGTCTGGATCTGCAGCGGCGAGAGTTTCTGTGTCTGCTTGAGTTCTAGTCCCTGTTTGAGCATTATTCCTCGATCAAAGTTGCGGCAACGGTCGTCGTGTCAACAGCGACGGTGCTGACTTTGCCTATTGCCGGATATTTGAATTTATCCCGCATTACGGAAGCCGCCGGAAAATGGCCCTTTATGGCACGGGCGAAATTCTCTGCCTCAAGCCTCGTGCGGAAATTGCCGACCATCACCCTGAAATTAGGACTGACGTAGATCCGGTAAGCCAGGACGTCCGGATATAGTTTCCTGAATGACTCAAGGACTTGTGCGGACTGCGAACGCGCTGATTGCGAGCTGCCCACATAAAGCCTGACGCGATAGCCGTTGAACTGCTTCCGCTCATTGCTTGATATCTGACTGTCAAGGGCGGAGCTGATTCCGGCAGATTGGATCAGTCTGACATTGGACGGCATCACCTCGTATATGGTTCTGTTGACCAAGGTCGAATCCGTAAGGAGCATAGTTTCGTCCGCCAGGTCATCCTCTACGTTCTGGGCACGCAGACAGAAACCGGACACAAGGACCAGAAAAATAATGAGCAAGGCCTTTTTCATTCGTCTTTCTTCATATAATCCGAAATGCGGATATCTTTCAATTCAAGTTTCCTGCCAACTCCACCGCGGAGCGCAATCTTCCCGTTGACGTCAACCGTAAGCTTATCCAATGCAAGTGACGTGCCATTGAAAAGATTGAGGAGCTGGAACGGGTTGAAGCCTTCGGCTATGGTGCCTCGGACAGGGATTGTGTAAACCTTGTCACAATTGCCGGATACGATGAGCTGGTCGGCGGTCAGATGGAGGCAGGGGCTGCCGTCCAATTTGAGAGTGCCTATGACATCGGTGGCTTCAAAGGCAACCAGAGGGTTATGGATTCCCACCCTGACTGTCGCATCAAGCTCAGTGATGCCGCTCGGCGTAATCGACACGATTTCGAATGAGGTTACATCGAGTTCTTTCACCTTATTGCACCCCGGGCTTATCAGGAGCACCGCCAGGGCGCATACAAATAATAATACCTGCTTTTTCATACAGATTACAAATATAAGTAAAAACTCTCTATATTTGCCGCATCATATGAAGAAGCTTTACATTGAAACATACGGCTGCCAGATGAATGTAGCCGACACCGAGGTTGTTTTTTCCATCCTCGGGAAGGAAGGTTTCCGCCGCACCGAAAACATAGCCGAAGCCGACGTGATTCTTGCCAACACCTGTTCTGTCCGCGACAATGCCGAGCAGAGGATATGGGGCCGGATCGAGCAGTTCAACATACAGAAAAAGGCCCGCAGGGGCGTTGTCATCGGCATTCTCGGATGTATGGCGGAGCGTTTGAAGGACGCGCTGCTGGAATCGGGCAAGGTTGACCTCGTGGCAGGCCCGGATGCATACCGCCGTCTGCCTGAACTGCTGGCCGCCGTGTCAGAGGGGCACCCGCAGATCGACGTCATCCTCTCCCGCGAAGAGACCTACGCCGACATTTCACCTGTCCGCATAGATACGAACGGCGTGTCCGCATTCATATCGATAATGCGCGGCTGCAACAATGTATGTTCGTATTGCGTCGTCCCGTTCACCCGCGGGGCCGAGCGCAGCCGCGACTGGCATTCAATCGTCCGCGAAGCCTGCGAATGTGTCGGGAACGGCTACAAGGAAGTGACGCTGCTGGGGCAGAACGTCGATTCCTACAGATTCGGCGAAGTCAATTTTGCCGGGCTCCTTCGTATGGTGGCCGAAAGCTGCCCGTCGCTCCGCATCCGCTTCTCCACTTCAAACCCTCAGGATATCAGCGATGAGGTGCTGCAGGCAATGGCCGGCCACGACAACATCTGCCACCACATCCATCTTCCCGTCCAGTCCGGTTCCGACAGGATGCTGGAGAAGATGCGCCGCCGCTATACCCGCCAATGGTATCTTGACCGCGTCGCCGCAATACGCCGCCATATGCCCGACTGCGCCATTTCGACCGACGTCATCGCAGGATTCTGCTCTGAGACGGAGGAAGACCATAAGGACACGCTCTCGCTCTTCGAGGCGGTTGGCTTCGATGCGGCCTATATGTTCTATTATTCCGAAAGGCCCGGCACGCTCGCTGCGCGCAAATACCCCGACGACGTCGACATCGAGACCAAGACGCGCCGTCTCGAAGAGATCATCGTCCTCCAGAACCGTCTGTCGCTCGAAAGCAACAGGCGCGACCTGGGCAAGGTGATGCGCGTGCTGGTCGAGGGACCTTCAAAGAAGAACCCGGCCGAACTCTGCGGACGCGCGGGTTCCAACAAGATGTGCGTATGGCCGGACACCGTCCACAAGGCCGGCGACTTCGTTGACGTGCGCGTGCTGGACTGCACACAGGCCACCCTGCTCTGCGAGCTTGTCTAACCTTCACGCCTCATACAGACTGTCATCCGCGAAAGAAAAGAATTTTCTGTCAGACACTATCACGTGGTCAAGCAGGATGAGGCCGAGCGCATTCAGCGCGGTCTTCAGGCTCTTCGTGGTTTCGATGTCCGCTTCGCTCGGGTGAGGATTGCCCGACGGGTGATTATGGATCAGTATCATCCCGGAGGCCTTCTTCTCCAGCGCAAGGCGAAGGATGCGCGGCACGTCTATTATGGTCGACATACCGTCGCCGACACCTATCTGTTCCTGTGACAGCAGGCAATTGCCCGCATTCAGGAATAGCACGCGGGTCTCTTCGTGGGCAAGGCCTTTCAGGCGCGGCGACACAAGGTCAAACACCATCCTGGCCGTAACAATAGGAGAACCCGACGCGCCGGATGCCTCTTCCATAAAGCGTTTGCCAAGTTCAAACACCGACATTATCTCTGCAGACTTGCAGGGCCCTATCCCGTCGAAGGAAGACAGCCAGTCGGCAGATTTGTTGAACAGTCCCGCAAGGCTGCCGGCCGCATCCAGCAGACGGCGCGCCAGTTCAAGCGCACTCTCCCCTTTCGTCCCGTTCCTGAGCACTATTGCCAACAGTTCCCCGTTGCTCATCCCGGAAGGCCCGGCCGACATCATCTTTTCCCGCGGCCTCTCCGCCGCACATAATTCCAACATTTTCATATCGGAAGCAACGGTACGGACAAAAATCGTCAAAAACGCAAAGAATTGTGTTTGGCACTAAAAATTGAAGGATTTTGAAACCGGTTCAAAATCCTTCATATTGCAGTTTCCGGCTATTCGGAAAATTATTTGAAATCGCGGACTGTATAATAAACCGGCTTGCGCTGATAGTCCTTGTCGTAGAGAAGCGGGAAATTGTTCGCACCGAGCCAGGAGTCACGGTCACTGAGGTTCCAGAAAGTGACGCAGGAGAAGTTTTTCTTGTATTTGCGCAGCACCTGGAACAGCTGGTCGTACTTGTCCTGCTGCATCTTGGCGATTTCGTCGGTCATCACCTGGCCTTCGCCACGGCTGAACTGAAGCTGACCACCGGCCTCTTCGTTGATGCGGATGTCAAACTCGGTGATCTGGAGATTGTCAACCAGCTCAAGATACATCTGGATGGCCGTCTCGAAATCCTCGATGGTAGGGTTGTCAAATATATTGTAGTGACCCTGCATTCCGATGCCGGTGACAGGCGCACCCTCACTCTGGAGTTTCTTGACCATATTGTATATGTATGTCCTCTTTGCCGGGGTCCAGGCGCTGTAATCATTGTAGAACAGGTCGGCAGCCGGATCGGCCTCGTGGGCCCAGATGAAGGCATTCTTTATGAATTCATCGCCGCAGAGCTGATATGCCTGCGACTTGCGGAACGAATCCTCGTAAGCAGCATCCGGAGCATCTGCGTCGCTCATCGCCTCGTTGACGACATCCCAGCAGTAAACGACATCCTTATAACGGTTTACGACGAAATTGATGTGTGCGCGGAGTGAATCGTAGAACTCCTCCTTGGTGGCATCGACATACTTCGGCACCTTGGTCATAGGGATTTCCGGCCTCTGTCCCGGCTGGAAGTTCTGGCCCTGCTGAGCCATCATCTCGCGGAAGCGGTTCCAGTCCGGCTGGTCCACCCAGACGGTGTCGCCCTTCTCGTCAAGCTCGACGATCGCATTGCCGTTCTCGTCGTGTTTTGTAAACATCCAGGTAGCGAACTGGCTGTGCCATACGAGGCAGTGGCCACGCATCTTGATCCCGTTCTCACGGCAGAAGTCCGCTATGGCATCGGCCTGTTCAAGGTTCCATACGCCAGGAGCCGGATGAATCTCGCCCGGCTTCATACAGTTCTCTGCGGTAACGCTGTTGTACTCCTTGAGAATGATGGCTGACTGAAGCGAGTCGGCGACATTGTGCGGAGTAACGGCTACACCGATTTTGAAATAATTCTTGTAGGCATCCTTAAGGCCGGGATCCTTAGGGCCGCAGGCGCTCAGAAGCACGGCGGATGCAATGAGCGCGATTGTTGACAGTTTCTTCATAAATGTGTATTGATATTTGGCAGCAAATATATGTATTTTGATGCTCAAACCAAAAAAGCCAACCTGAAGGCTGGCTTTTTTGGGGTGCGATGTGGGGCTCGAACCCACGACACCCAGAACCACAATCTGGTGCTCTACCAACTGAACTAATCGCACCGTGTTGGAAGGGACGGCAAAGGTACGCAATTTTTTGAAATATCAAAATATCCCTACAAATAGCATTATCAAATTTTCTTCGTAACTTTGAGAGATTTCGCATTTTGAGCGGGAAATTGGTTAGTATTATGGCAAAAGAAGTAAAATTCTCTCTGGTTTACAGAGATATGTGGCAATCATCCGGCAAGTATCAGCCGCGCGTCGACCAGCTTGTCAGAGTTGCACCGGCAATCATAGAAATGGGATGTTTCGACAGAGTCGAGACCAATGGCGGTGCTTTCGAGCAGGTCAACCTCCTGTATGGTGAAAACCCTAACGTATCGGTACGCAAGTGGACGGCTCCGTTCCATAAGGCCGGCATCGAGACCCATATGCTCGAGCGAGGCCTCAACGCCCTTCGTATGAACCCTGTTCCTGCCGATGTCCGCGAACTGATGTTCAAGGTCAAGAAGGCCCAGGGCACCGACATCGCCCGCAGCTTCTGCGGCCTCAACGACCACCGCAACCTCAAGCTTTCCGTAGAATACGCCAAGAAAGCCGGGATGATTTCCCAGGCGGCCCTTTCTATCACCCACTCCCCTGTCCACACAGTCGAGTACTATATGGGCATCGTCGATCATCTTGTGGAATACGGCACCGACGAGATCTGCCTCAAGGATATGGCCGGCATCGGACGTCCGACCGACCTCGCAAGGCTCGTCAGCGAGATCAAGAAAAAACATCCGCACATCAAGGTGCAGTACCACGGACACTGCGGCCCCGGCTTCTCTCCTGCTTCGATGCTTGAGGTGGCCCGTGCCGGTACCGAATACATCGATGTCGCCGTAGAGCCTCTCTCCTGGGGCAAGGTCCACCCGGACGTCATCACCATACAGCAGATGCTTAAGGCAGACGGATTCCTCGTCAAGGACGTCAATATGGACGCATATATGGAAGTACGCTCGCTCACCCAGGAGTTCATCGATGATTTCCTCGGCTACTGGATAGGCAAGACCAACTCCCAGATGACATCACTCCTCGTCGGCTGCGGCCTCCCTGGCGGAATGATGGGCTCGATGATGGCCGACCTCACAGGTTTCAAAGCCGCCATCAACGCCTCCGAGCGCGCCAACGGCAAACCTGAAAGCAATCTCGACTCCCTTATGGTACGGCTCTTCAAGGAAGTCGAATACGTATGGCCACGCCTCGGTTACCCACCGCTTGTGACACCTTTCAGCCAGTACGTCAAGAACACCGCGCTTATGAACCTTCTCGCGATGGCCCAGAACAAGCCTCGCTTCAGCACCATCGACAAGGATACCTGGGGAATGATCCAGGGCAAGATGGGCAACCTTCCGGGCCCTCTCGCACCGGAAATCATCACCCTCGCCAAGGAGAAAGGAATGGAGTTCCACACCGAGAACCCTCAGGACAACTATCCGAACGAACTTCCAAAGTTCCTCCAGATGATGAAGGAAGAAGGTTGGGACTGCGGCCAGGACGACGAAGAACTCTTCGAGCTCGCAATGCACGAGCGCCAGTACCGCGACTACAGGTCCGGTATCGCCAAGGAGCGTTTCAACAAGGAACTTGAGGACTTCCGCGCAAAGGCCGGCGCTCCGATAGTGGTGAAGCGCCCTGTAGTGGAGATGCCCGAATTCGACATCGATGCCCTTGCTGCAAAATATCCGAAGGCCACCCCTATACAGGCGCCGGTCAGCGGCAAGATGCTCTGGCAGATCGATGTCATTGATGACTCCAAGGCTCCGGCGACCGGAACGAAGGTTTCCACGAACAAGCCTTGCGCTTATGTCCAGACCTACTACGGAATGGAGGAAGTCTTCGCCGCCGTCAGCGGCAGGATAGTAGCCGTCACCGCCCCTCAGGGCAAGGATGTCGTCAAGGGAGAGATTATCGCTTTCGCAGAATAATTCCCCCTCTTACCCATTTACAGCCGGCTGTTCCCCAGCCGGCTGCTTTTATTCTGCCAACACTGCAGCGGCAGCATCAGCCCGCCGAGTGTAAAAAAATGTAAATCAGTGGAAGAAAATGTAAAAATATTTTCTAACTTTGTGGATGCGTATAAGAATTTATGGTCACGTTCATCGGAAAATACACATCCAAGGTCGACGACAGGGGCAGATTGGTGTTCCCGGCGCCGTTCAAGGGTGCCGTACCTCCGGGGAGCGACCTGAGGTTTGTCATCAAAAAAAGTCTCTACGACAACTGTCTTGAGATGTGGTCCTACGCCGAGTGGGAACGCGAATCAGACAAGATTCGCGAGAGTCTTGATTTCTTCAACCCGGATCACGTCAAATTCTGGAGAGAATATATGCGTGACTGCGACGTTGTGGAGCCTGACGCCAGACTCGGGCGCATCTCGATATCCCGATATCTTCTTGACGCAATCGGTGTTGACAAGGAAGTGGTTTTCTTTGGCATCAACTTCAAGATAGAAATCTGGGCACAAGAGAATTTCGAGAGTTCACAAGTTTCTAAAGAAGATTATGTTGCCATTGCAAAAAGCCTCTCCCGCAAATAGAGGGCAGCAATGAGCGAATATCACAATCCCGTCCTTCTCAAGCAAAGCGTTGACGCCCTGGTCCTGAACCCGGACGGCTGCTATGCCGACGCCACTTTCGGCGGAGGCGGCCACAGCCGTGAGATCATCTCACGCCTGAGCGGGAAAGGCCGCCTTATGAGTTTCGACCGCGATGAGGATGCCCTCGGGAATGCCATCGACGACCCACGCTTCATCCTCGTCCACAACAACTTCCGATTCATACACAATTACACCCTGCTCAATTTCCCGCAGGGTCTCGACGGGATTCTCGCCGACCTCGGCGTAAGTTCCCACCAGTTTGATACCGCTGAGCGCGGCTTCTCATTCAGATACAGCGCTCCTCTTGATATGCGAATGAACGTGCAGGGCAAAAAAACCGCTGCCGACATTGTAAATTCTTATACGCAAGAAGAATTGGAAAAAGTTCTCAGGCTCTACGGAGAGGTTGACAATTCCCGCCGCGTGGCGCAGCTTATCGTTGCAGCCCGAGCGGGCAGCCCTATCCGGACAACCGATGACCTGGACAATGCCATAGCGGCTGCCCTGCCAACATTCGCTGAACACAAGTACCTCGCAAAGGTCTATCAGGCCCTCCGCATCGAAGTCAATGAAGAGATGCGCTCGCTCGAGAAGTTCCTCGCGGGAGCCGCCGGATCCCTCAAGCCGGGGGGCCGCCTTGCCGTCATCACCTACCATTCGCTCGAAGACCGTATGGTAAAGAATTTCATCAAGGCCGGCAACGTCGAAGGCGAGGAGACCAAGGATGTCTTCGGACGCAGCAGCGCTCCCCTGAGAGCGGTCAACCGCAAGCCGATACTGCCGGAAGAGGACGAGATAGAGACGAACACGCGCGCACGCAGCGCAAAGCTGAGGATTGCAGAAAAAGTATGAAAACCTGGAAGATAGCAGACATATGGACCTTTATCAAGAATAGCCTGGCGGCTATCCTCAAGGGCGAATTTCTGCTCCGACTGAACATCGGCCGGTATTTCGTGCACATAGTATATACCTTCTTCCTGTTTGCGATGGTCATCTGGCTCAGCCTGATGATCGAGACCAGTATGGCGAAGGTCGAGAAGAACAAGGCCACACTGAAGGAGCTGGAGATCCAGCATTCCCAAAAGGTCTTCGAAGTCGTAAAGCTCAGCCGCCGCTCCGAAGTCGAGAGCGGGCTGAAGCGTATGGGGTCAAATATTGGCGAGCCGCAGAAGCCCGCCACGGTACTGAAGTAAGTTATGGCAGAACAGAAGACAAAAAAGAAGCTTGACAGGATAGGGGTCGTACTCTACCTTGTCTATATCCTTCTGCTCGCAGCTTCGCTGCTGCTCATAGCCAGGATTGTCCAGATCCAGGTTTCCTTCGACCCGGGTCAGAAGATGACGGATGCCCTCACCCCTGCAAACGTCGTCAACACCATCGACCCGGCACGAGGTAACATCATCGACTGCAACGGCCGCCTGCTTGCTATGTCCTGCCCTATCTATCAGATATGTATGGACTGCACGGTTCTCCGTGACAGCAACACCCCGGAAGAAGAGGAGCAGTGGCTCTACAAGGCCCGCCAGCTGAGCGCAGGCCTCTCCGAGATTTATGGCGACAGGACACCCGAGCAATATTATGACCTCATCCGAGGAGCGCGCCTGTCGGGCAGGAAGTATCTCAAGATAGGCAAACCTGTCGACCGCAACGCGTACAACAAGATAGTAGAACTTCCACTTTTCCGCGAAGGACGCTACAAGAGCGGCCTCATCGTCGAACAGGAGTCCATACGCCAGTACCCTTACGGCAAGCTGGCGCGCCGCACCATAGGATTCGTCCGCAACAACAAGTCCAACGTGGGCAACACCCATATCGGCCTTGAAGGCAAGTTCGACCATATCCTTCACGGCACCGACGGCATAGAGTGGCTGCGCGTCACCGACTTCGGCCGCGTGCGCAACAGCGACAGCGTCTATACCCGCGCCGTCGACGGTCAGGACCTCCGCACCACGATCAACATCGATTATCAGGAGATCGCCGACAAGGCTCTGCGCGAGCAGATTCAGAACGAGGCCGACCTTGAAGGGGCCTGCCTCGTGCTGATGGAAGTCAGCACCGGCGCCATCCGTGCGATGGTCAACCTCACGCGCGACAAGGATTCGCACACCTTCGAGGAAATCCAGAATATGGCCATCGGCCGCAAGGGAGAACCGGGATCCGTCTTCAAGACCGTCACCCTTATGTCCGTCCTCAACGACGGATACATCCACAGCCTTGAGGAGACCCTGCCGGCTACGAACGGGAACGTGGCCGGAACAACCATCAAGGACCCTCATATCCCGGAATTCGTCCACTCCCACCACACCAACAGGATTTCCGTCATCGACGGCTTCAAGATATCATCCAACTACGTATTCGCCACCCTCGCCGTGCAGAACTATGGCGTGACCCGCAAGGGGAAGAAAGTGGATTATGAAAGAACCGAGAAGTTCCTCGGAAACATCTACGCCTACAAGCTCGGCGATGCCTTCGACTTCGACCTGGACGGTCTTCAGACCCCGACCATCCCTAACCCGAAGACCCGCTATTGGACCGACACCGACCTCGGCTCGATCGGATTCGGGTACAGTACGGAAGAGACACCGCTCCACATACTCACCTTCTACAACGCCATCGCCAACAAGGGAAAGATGATGAAACCATACCTCGTGGAGGACTTTGAAGTTGACGGAAAGGTGACGACAAGACGCGGCCCGAGCATCCTCACCGCCGCCGTCTGCACCAAGGCGGTAGCCGACACCATAACCAGGGCCCTCAAGGCAGTGACTGAAGAGGGCACGGCAAAACGGCTGAAGGACGCGAAGTGCTCTGTCGCCGGCAAGACGGGAACCTCGTTCGGCACCTACGAAAACGGGCAGTACGTCAACGCGGCCGGACAGCGTAAATATCAGGGAACCTTCGTCGGATTCTTCCCTGCAGACACCCCGCAGTACAGCGTGATCTGTATGGTTTATTCCAAGCCGACCAACCAGCAGTTCCAGGGTGGTGGAATCCCCGCCCGCGCGATAAAGACAGTGATAGACAAATTATACAACATAGACCCATGCTTCCGAGAGAGTATCCAGCAATAACCTGCGACTCACGCAAAGTCACCCCGGGCTGCCTTTTCATAGCGGTCAAGGGAGCCAACGACGACGGCAACAAATACATCGATGCCGCCTTGAAGGCCGGCGCGGCCGACTATGTCTCCACAGACAGGCTCGGTCTTGCCCGCATTGCCGATGAGTTCTACGGTCATCCGAGCGGAAAGTTGAAGCTCGTGGGCATCACCGGCACCAACGGGAAGACAACCACTGTCACCCTGCTGTACAATATGATGCGCAGTCTCGGTTATGAATGCGGCCTCCTCTCGACCATAGCCAATTACGTCGGTCCGAGACGCACCGAGACCACCAACACCACCTCCGACCCTATCACCATCAACCGCCTGCTGGCCGAAATGGTTGATGCCGGATGTGAATACTGCTTTATGGAAGTCAGCTCCATCGGAGTCGAGCAGCAGCGGGTCGCCTGCCTGGAATTTGCCGTCGGAATCTTCTCGAATCTCACCCACGACCATCTTGACTATCACGGGACATTCGCAGAATATCTGCGTTGCAAGAAGATGTTCTTCGACAGCCTGCCTGCAAGCGCGATCGCCATCACGAACATAGACGACCGCAACGGTACCGTTATGACCCAGAACACCGGGGCAAAGGTTGTGACATGCTCCTGCCGCAGCGCAGCGGACCACACCTGCCGCATCATCGAAGATAGTTTCGACGGTATGCTTTTGAAGATGGACGGAATCGAGGTCTGGACAAAGCTGATCGGGGCGCACAACGCATACAACCTGCTCGCCATCTACAGCGCAGCCGTCGCCCTCGGCACTCCCGCAGAGGAGGCGCTCATCGCTCTATCCAAGCTGGAATCAGCCCCCGGGCGGCTCGAAAACCACCGCGGTCCGCGCGACCTCAGCGTCATCATTGACTATGCGCACACACCCGACGCGATGGAGAATGTCCTCAAGACGCTGCGCGATGTCGCACCAGAACGCGAGCTGATCTGCCTGTTCGGCTGCGGCGGCGACCGGGACAGGACAAAGCGTCCGGAGATGGCCGGGGTCGCTGAAAAATTCGCGGACAGGATATTCGTAACCTCGGACAACTCACGCACCGAGCGCACCGAAGATATCATCGAAGACATAAAGAAAGGCTTCACACCGTCGGGTCTGGCAAAGACCATATGCATCTCAGACCGCAGGGAAGCCATACGCACAGCCATTATGCTGGCCCCTGAAGGCTCGACCATACTTCTGGCCGGCAAAGGCCACGAGGATTACCAGATTCTCGGCACCGAGAAGATGCATTTCGATGAAAAGGAAATTGTTGAAGAAGTGTTTAAAACCTTATAAGCTATGATATATCATTTAGTCGAATGGCTCAAGGATCTTGGAATAGACCTGCCGGGATCAGGTTTGGTGGGGTATCTGTCCTTCAGGGCGATGCTGGCGGCCGTGATCAGTATGGTCATTGCATTCGTCGCCGGCAACAAGATCATCAGCCTGCTCCGGAAAAAGCAGATAGGCGAGACCATACGCGACCTCGGCCTGGAAGGACAGATGCAGAAGAAGGGGACCCCCACTATGGGCGGCGTCATCATCATCCTGTCCGTCATAGGCTCTGCCCTGCTGGTGTGCAGGCTTGACAGCATCTACACCCTGCTGCTCATTGTCACCACCCTGTGGTGCGGAGCCATCGGCTTCACCGACGACTATATCAAGGTTTTCAAGCATAAAAAGGAAGGAATGAGCGAGAAGGGCAAGCTTGTACTCCAGTTCGGGCTTGGCCTCTTCATCGCCCTAATATGCTGCATCAGCCCCGAGATCCATTCAGACAACCTCATTACAACCATCCCTTTCGTCAAGGCGAATGAGTTCGATTACTCGTGGCTGTCGCCGTTCAAGGGCCAGTTGGGCGTCTACTGTTCCTGGGGTATCTATATGATGATGATCATATTCGTCATTCTGGCCTGCTCAAACGGCACGAACCTTACCGACGGTATGGACGGCCTTGCTGCCGGCACCTCTGCGATCGTGGGTGTCGTGATAGGCGTGATGGCCTGGCTCAGCGGCGATGCGCTTGATGCCAGCTACCTCAACATAATGCACATCCCGGGTGCCGGTGAAGTAGCGATATTTATGTCTGCCTTCGTCGGAGCCCTCATAGGATTCCTCTGGTACAACACATTCCCGGCCCAGATATTTATGGGCGACACCGGCAGCCTCACCATAGGCGGAGTCATAGGCGTCAGCGCCGTACTCATCCGCAAGGAACTCCTCCTGCCCCTGCTGTGCGGCATCTTCCTGATGGAAAGCCTGTCTGTGATTATTCAGAGAACCCATTTCAAACGCACCAAGAAAAAATATGGCGAAGGCCGGCGCGTGTTCCTTATGGCACCGCTCCATCACCATTTTCAGAAGAAAAACATCCCGGAGCCTCGTATAGTCACTCGCTTCTGGATTATAGGAATATTGCTCGGAGTGGCATCACTTGCTATTTTGAAGATCAGATAATATGAGAGTTGCAGTTTTAGGTGGCGGCGAGAGCGGAGTAGGTTCCGCCGTCCTGGCAAAAGTCAAGGGCTTCGATGTCTTTCTCTCGGATATGGGAGCGATCAAGCCCGAATATGTCAAGACCCTTGAGGAATGGAACATTCCTTACGAGCAGGGCCGGCATTCCGAGGACCTGATCCTCAACGCCGACGAGGTGGTGAAGAGCCCCGGCATCCCATCCACGGCCCCGATGGTGCGCGCGATAGCCGAAAAAGGCATACACATAGTGTCCGAGATAGAATTCGCATCACGTTTTGACAGCGCGAAGAAAATCTGCATCACGGGCTCTAACGGCAAGACCACCACGACATCCCTGATCTACTACCTTCTGAAGGAGGCGGGCCTGAACGTCGGTCTCGGAGGGAACATAGGCAAGAGTTACGCTATGCAGGTCGCAACCGAGAAGCACGACTACTACGTGCTTGAAATCAGCAGCTTCCAGCTGGATGACACCTACGATTTCCGGCCAGACATCGCCATCCTGATGAACATCACGCCCGACCACCTGGACAGGTATGACCACAAGATGGAGAACTATACCCTTGCCAAGTTCAAGATTACCCAGAACCTCCGTCCCGAGGACTGCTTCATATTCGACTCCGACGACAAGATAACCATAGGGCACCTCAGCAAGATTGTCCTCAAGGCAAAGATGCTTCCGTTCACGCAGGAAAAGGAGGTCGGGCAGGGCGCTTTCATCCGTGACGGAAAGATTGTCCTGCGCTATGGCGAAGCAGAAACCGACATATATCTCAACCAGCTCGCGCTCGGCGGACGCCACAACATCTACAACTCTATGGCAGCAGCCCTGGCGGCGAAGGCATCAGGCATCGATGACGAGGTCATACGCAAGTCGCTCAAGACATTCTCACCTATCGAGCACAGGCTCGAACCGGTGTTGAGCGTCAGGAACGTACTCTATATCAATGATTCAAAGGCAACGAACATCGACTCGGCGTGGTATGCGCTCGAATGTCAGACCAGCCCTGTCATATGGATCGTGGGCGGCAAGGACAAGGGCAATGACTACAGCATCCTCGACGAGCTTGTCAAGAAGAAGGTCAAGGCAATCGTCTGTATGGGCGTTGACAACAGCAAGATACACGCCGCCTACGAGAAGTACGGATTGCCTATGGTGGACACCGGTTCTGCCGAAGAGGCGGTACGCGAGTCCGCAAGGCTCGCCAGCCCGGGCGACGTCGTGCTGCTCAGCCCTTGCTGCGCAAGCTTCGACCTCTTCGACAACTACGAAGACAGGGGCCGCAAATTCAAGGACGCAGTCAGAAAATTATAAGAATATATGGCAGGGACAAGGAAGACAGGCAGGCCGTTGGCCGAGAGACTAGAAGGCGACAAGGTGGTGTGGATCATCGTGATGATGCTCCTCCTCATCTCCATCGTCTGTATGTTCTCATCCACCTCCAGACTTTTGCGCGGCGATATGACAAGACTCGATCTCGTCAAGAACCAGCTGTTTATGGTGGGTGCGGGGCTTCTTGTCATCATAGGCTGCTACAACATCAAGAACATCGGGGTGTTCCGCTGGTGCGCCAAGTTCGGATTCCTGGTTTCGTTCGTGCTCCTGCTGATTCTTGACCTGCACATAAAGACACCTTTCATCAAGGCCATCAACATCAACAATGCCTGGCGCATACTGTCGGTTGCCGGCGTGCAGATACACGTGTTCGAGGTTGTCAAGGTCGCAATGGTGCTCTACTTCGCCTGGGCGATCGATGCCCTGAAGGAGGGCAGCCTCAGATGGCCGGAAAATCCGCTCTGGCAGAAGGCGGTCTATCTCTACGCCCCTTTCCTCATCACCTTCGTGATGATCATTCCGGGCAGCAACTCCAGTGCCCTGTTCATCGGCGGAATAATGTTCATCGTCATTCTGCTCGGCGGAGGGAATGCCCGCGAGCTGTTTCTTCTCGCGGCGGCCGGAGCTCTCATCATCGCAATATGCGTCGGTATCTACAAGATCTCCGACGGCAGGTTTATGTCTCGCATCGGCACCGGTATCGAGCGAGTCTTTGAAGATGACGACTGGGAGGGGCAGTTCGAGGCAGCACCTAAGGGCAGCAAGGAGTATCAGGAGGCTCTTGACGCATTGCGTCAGCCTATCAGTGCAAAAATCGCCATCAAGGAAGGCCGGTTCCTGGGGAAAGGACCAGGTCAGAGCACGCAGAGATATGTCGTCCCGGATATGTCCGAGGACTATATGTACAGTTTCATAGTTGAAGAATACGGAATCTGGGGCGCCGCCCTTGTGATATTCCTATATGTATCGCTCCTGGCAAGAGCATCGCTCATAGCCCGCAACTGCGGCAGCGATGATTTCGCCAAGCTTACGGTGGCCGGTCTCTGTCTGCTCATCACAGGCCAGGCCTTCCTCCATATGTTCGTCAATGCCGACATAGGGCCGATGACCGGACAGACGCTTCCGCTAATCAGCCACGGCAACTCAGCCTTCCTCTGCTTCTGCCTCGCATTCGGTATTATTCTGAGCATAAGCAGGATAGCGGCCCGGAAGATCGAAAAGGAATCTCTTATGGCCGAACCTCTTGTAGAGATGCACGAAAACCCTGAAGAAAACATTTCAAACGATGAACTATAAAAAATTGCGTGTCATTATCAGCGGTGGCGGCACCGGCGGCCACATTTTTCCGGCAGTATCCATTGCCGGCAAACTGATGGAAGTGAATCCGGAGACTGAAATCCTCTTCGTCGGAGCGGAAGGCAAGATGGAGATGGAAAAGGTGCCCCAGGCCGGCTACAGGATAGTCGGTCTGCCTATCGTGGGCCTGCAGAGGCAGCTTACGCTGAAGAACATAATCAATGACATCAAGGTGCCTTTCAAGGTCATCGCCAGCTACGCGAAGGCGAAAAGAATCATAAAGGGCTTCAAACCGGATGTCGTCGTGGGAGTTGGCGGATATGCCAGCGCGCCGCTTCTTTTTGCGGCCACGTCGATGAAGGTTCCGAGCCTCATCCAGGAGCAGAACGGATTTGCCGGCCTGACCAACAAGATGCTCGGGTCAAAGGCAGGCAGCATCTGCGTTGCATACGACGGGATGGAGAAGTTCTTCCCTAAGGAGAAGATTGTCTTCAGCGGCAACCCTATCCGCCCGGAGATGCACCGGTACAATGAAGCTGACAGACTCTGCGGAATCGGGTTCTACGGCATGGACGACAACAAGAAGCACCTGCTCATCGTCGGCGGGAGTCTGGGCGCCGGCACGCTCAACCGCGCAATGAAGGCCTGGATTGAGGCAGGATGCCCGGGAGGAGACGACGTCGAGGTGCTCTGGCAGTGCGGCAGGTATTACAAGGCCGGAGTTGACGAATTCCTGGCGGGACGCAATCTTCCCCATATCCGGGCAACCGATTTCATCGGAAGGATGGACCTCGCCTACGCGATGGCGGACGTGGTGATCAGCCGCAGCGGAGCGTCGTCGGTTTCAGAGCTGTGCGCCACCGGAAAGGCATCCATCTTCGTACCGTCACCAAACGTTGCCGAAGACCACCAGACGCACAATGCGATGGCACTTGTGAGCAAGGATGCGGCTGTAATAGTGAAGGACGCCGAGGCCGACAGAAAGCTGCTCCCGACCGCGATGGAGCTCATTCACGATCCCGAAAGGATCTCCCGAATAGAGAACAACGCACTCAAGCTTGCCAAGCTTGATGCAGCGCAGACAATAGTTGACGAAGTTTACAAGCTTGTATGAAAAAGTCTTATTCCAACATCTATTTCATAGGTATCGGCGGCATAGGCATGAGCGCCATAGCCAGATATTTCAAGTTCAAGGGCTACGAAGTCTCAGGATATGACAAGACTCCGTCGGAATTGACCGCCGCCCTCGAAGCGGAAGGCATTCCTGTCCATTATGACGACGATATCAGCCGCATCCCGAAGAAAGTGAAGAGTACGCTGGTAGTCTATACGCCTGCAATCCCGGCCAGCCTCGGCGAGCTTCAATTCGTTCTCGAAAAGGGTTACCGCGTGATCAAGCGCTCCCAGATGCTCGGCGAGATCACCTCCGGGCAGACCTGCCTCGCCGTTGCCGGCACTCACGGCAAGACCACCACATCAACTCTTGTAGCACACATCATAACCGAAAGCGGAGAGGGCTGTTCGGCATTCCTCGGCGGCATCTCCAAGAACTACGGGACCAATATGCTGATGAGCCACACCCCTACCGTTGTCGTGGAGGCCGACGAGTTCGACCGTTCTTTCCACCAGCTCCATCCCGCAATCACCGCAATCACCGCAATGGATGCCGACCATCTCGACATCTACGGCGATCTGGAGCACGTACACGAGGCTTTCCGCAAATACGCTTCGCAGGTCAGCGAGACCATCATCCTGAAACTCGGCCTGCCGATCACTTCCGACGACACGCAGGCAAAGATATTCACATATCATTTCGACAGCCCCGAGGCCGATTTCCACAGCACGAACCTGCGTCTCGACGCAATGGGATACTACACCTACGACCTGGTATATCCGGGCGGAGTGCTCACCGACATCAAGGTGGGCGCACTCGGCTGGGTCAACGTCGAGAACAGCATCGCGGCGGCGGCCGTCTGTCTCTGCCACGGTGCAGACGGGCAGAAAGTCCGCCACGCCATAGGCACATTTGAAGGCGCGAAACGCAGGCTTGACGTACATCTCAACTCACCACGCCTGACCTACATCGACGACTATGCCCACCACCCGGCCGAACTGGCCAGCGCCATCTCGTCGATACGCAGGATATTCCCGGAACGCAAGATTACCGGAATCTTCCAGCCGCATCTCTATACCAGGACACGCGACTTCGCCGACGAATTCGCCGCCGCTCTCAGCCGCGTCGACAAACTCATCCTGCTGGACATCTATCCGGCCAGGGAAGAGCCTATCCCGGGTGTAACGTCCCAGATAATCTTCGACAAGGTCACCGCACCGGAAAAGGTCCTGATGCGCAAGGAAGAACTTATGCCTTATCTTGAAAAGGAAGAGCTCGACGTGCTCGCCACCTTTGGGGCTGGCAGCATCGACAGATATATCGAACCGATAACCCAGTTGCTCTCACATAGGATTTAGTATGAACAATATCCTCAGATATTCCATCTCCGGAGTGCTCGCCGCAGGCTTCTGCGTCGGGATGTGGTTTTTTTCAAGGGAGACCAGGGATGAACGCGTGTCCCTGGCCTGCCGCAGTCTTGAGATCACGTTCCGCGACTCGCTGGAGTTCGTTTCGAAAGAGGATGTCCGAGGTTTCATCAGCAACGGATATGGGGCTTATCTCGGCCAGCAGCTTGACAGCGTCAATCTCGGAAAGATTGAGAGAGTCCTGGAATCCCAGAGCGCGGTGCAGAAAAGCGAGGCTTGGGTGACCGATGACGGTATCCTGCACGTGAGCATAACCCAAAGAGCTCCGGTTGTACGTTTCCAGAATGGCGAGGTCGGCTATTATTCAGACGACCGTGGATTCATTTTCCCACTCCACCCGAGGTATACTGCAGACGTACCTCTGGTGGAGGGAGCCATTCCAATCGATGCCGACGGCACCTACAAGGGGATGGCCGCCACCGAAAAGGAAAGGCATTGGATGGAGAGCATCATCGCCCTTGTACATTATGCCTATGACCGCCCTGAATGGAAAGGCCGCTTCAATGGATGCAAGGTCAGGGACAACGGAGACATCATACTGCTCCCGAGCAGCGGAAGAGAGGAATTCATCATCGGCGAGCTCGATGGCATCGAAGACAAGTTCGACAGGATCGACAAATATTATTCATACATTTATGCCCGCAAGGGAGACTTCTACAGCATAGTAAATTTAAAATATAAAGGTCAAATCATATGCAGGACGAAAGATATGTAGCCTCAGCGGACCTGGGCTCAGGCAAGATTGCCATCAGCGTCGCCAAGATTGTCGGCGACGACATCCAGATCATTTACTACAAGGAGACCCCTTCCGAAGGTATCCGGCACAGTCTCGTGTTCAACCCGAAGAAGGCATCCGACTCCCTCAAGCTGGCCGTCAGGGAAGCCGAGAACGAACTGAACATCAAGATCAGGCAGATTGTCGTAGGCCTGCCCCGCTGCGAAATCCATCAGGAGGTCGCACCGGCCCGCCTCGAACGCAGCGAACCTGACACCTGCATCACACTCGAGGAAATCGTCGCGCTCAAGAATATGGCTCTCGACGACTACCCTCTGCAGGATGCCTCGAAAGAGGAGATCTACGGTGCCGTGGCCCAGTCGTTCTCTGCCGAGGACCTCATCAACCAGACAGAAGATGACATCACCGGAACCATCAGCGACATCCTCGAAGGCAACTTCAAGATTTTCGTCGGTTCAAAATCGGCGATTAAGAATATCAATATGATGTCCACCCTTGCCGAGATTGCCCTCGGACGCCAGTATTTCGTCCCTGACGCCGTAGCCAAGGCAGTCCTGACCAGCGGAGAGATGGACAACGGCGTGGCTCTCGTCGAGATCGGTTCGGGTGTCACTTCCCTTACCATCTACCACGGCGGCATCCTCCGGTACTATTATGCCATACCTTTCGGCGGCAACATCATCACCACCGACATCAAATACGAATGCGGCTTCAAGGAAGCACTTGCAGAGAACATAAAACTGGCCTTCGGTTCCTGCCAGCCCGACAAGCTTCAGACTATGAGCGACAAGATACTTCAAATCAACGACGAGGAAAGCGGCGGCTACGAGCATCTCTCCGTCAGTTACCTGTCGCAGATCATCAACGCCCGCGCCCAGGAGATTATCGAGGCGATACTCTTCCTTATCCAGGAAAGCGGCTATGCCGACAAACTCCGCGACGGTGTAGTCCTGACCGGCGGCGGCGCAAACCTTGTCGGCCTCAGCAGCCTGTTCAAGGAGATGTCCGGATACTGCGTCCGAATGGGCTTCCCACGCATCAGCAAGTTCTGCTCTGCAGCCTGCCCGGGTGTCGGCGAGACGAGCGCGGCTGCTTCGATAGGCCTTATCCTCAAAGCCAAGGAAGACATATATATCAACTGCATCGAGGACCGTCCTGTCATTGTCAAGGATGAGGAAGCAGAGATCGAGGAAGAGATCAAGGACAGCGTATTCGACAAGAACTACGGGGTCATCGAGCCAAGCCGCGAAGGCGAAGGCAGCCACAAGAAGTCAAAGAAGCCGAAGGGAAAGATCACCTGGGGCAGCAAGCTGGCCAACAAGCTCACCACCGCGTTCGAAAGCAGCGCACTGGGCAATCTTTATGAAGAAATGGAAAAGAGATAAAATCAAACGTTATGATAGACGACACCATAGAAGTAATCGCCCCTAGTGATTGGGTGATATCCGACGAGATCATCAAAGTCATCGGCGTCGGCGGCGGCGGCTGCAACGCTGTCAACTATATGTTCCGCCAGGGCATCAAAGGATGCAGTTTCGTAGTCTGCAACACCGACTCCCAGGCTCTCACGGGAAGTCCTGTCCCGGTCAAGATCCAGCTCGGCGCCGGTCTCGGTGCCGGCACCGACCCTGTCAAGGGCCGCAATGCCGCTCTTGAGAGCCAGGACGAGATCGAAAAGGTAGTCATCGACAGCAACACGCGAATGCTCTTCATCACCGCCGGTATGGGCGGCGGTACCGGTACAGGTGCCGCTCCTGTCATCGCCAAGATGGCAAAGGAAAAGGGCATCCTCACGGTTGCGGTCGTGACACTTCCTTTCCAGAACGAGGGCAACGAGGCGCTGACGCGCGCCATCGACGGCGTCCACGAACTCGAGAAGAACGTCGACTCGCTCCTTCTCATCAACAACGAGAAACTCCACGAGTATTTCGGCAACCAGCTCATCCAGGACGCCTTCCCGCAGGCCGATGAGGTACTCTCCACCGCGGTGAGGGGCATCATCGAAATCATCAAGAAGCCTGGCTACATCAACGTCGACTTCAAGGATGTCGAGACAATGATGAAAAACTCCGGAATGGCGTTGATGGGTGCAGGTACCGGCTCCGGCGAAAACCGCATCGAAGATGCCGTAAAGGCCGCCTTCGAGTCACCTCTCCTCAACGACTTCGACCTCAAGACAGCCAAGAAGGTGCTCATCAACATCACCTGCGGCCACAACGAACACGGCCTCACGATGGATGACCTCAACGAGATCAACAACAAAATCGACGAATACACCGGCCGTGCCAACAACTTCAAGCGCGGTCTCATCTGGGATGACGATCCGAACATAGGCGATACCGTCCGCATCACCTCAATCGTGACCGGACTCCGCTTCTCGGATATCCTGGGCCCGAACAAGGAGATTGGCAACTACATCAACATCACCAAGAGTTTCGTCTACGACAGGAAGGCCGCGGCAAGCGAGGGCATCTCGCTCGAGGACGGCGGCATACGCAAGATAGGCTTCAACTCCAAGGACAACGTCCGTACATTCAACTTCGACCTCGACAAGAAACCTCTGCTCCTCGTCAACAAGGGCGACAACCGTGCGGACATCGAAAACACACCTGCAATCAGAAGACAGCATTAGAATGAGACGCACAAGAGTAAGATTTGCACCATCCCCTACCGGACCGCTTCATATGGGCGGCGTCCGCACCGCACTATACAATTATCTCTTCGCGAAGAAGAACGGTGGAGACTTCATCCTCCGTATAGAAGATACCGACTCGCACCGCTTCGTGCCGGACGCTGAAGAGTACATCATCGAAGCGCTCCGCTGGTGCGGCATCGTGCCCGACGAAGGTGTCGATGAAAACGGGAAGGTCGTGGAGACGGCATCCGAAAAGCATCCTCACGCACCGTACCGCCAGAGCCAGAGACGCGGAATCTACCGCCAGTACGCCGACCGGCTGGTCGAAGGCGGATTTGCATACTATGCCTTCGACACCTCGGAAGAGCTTGAAAAGGCCCGCGCCGAGGCAGAAGCCAAGGGGGAAACATTCATTTACAACTACACCACCCGCAAGACGCTCCGCAACTCGCTGACCCTGCCGGCCGACGAGGTCGCAAGGCTTCTTGAGGAGCGCACCGACTGGACCGTACGTTTCAAGATGCAGGAAGACACCATCGTCAAGATGGACGACCTCATCCGCGGCCACATTGAAGTGAACACCTCCACCCTTGATGACAAGGTGCTCTGGAAACGCGCCGACGAACTGCCGACATACCATCTCGCAAACATCGTGGACGACCATCTTATGGAAATAACAGAGGTCATCCGCGGAGAAGAGTGGCTGCCGTCGCTGCCTCTGCACTTCCTCCTCTACCAGTCTTTCGGATGGACCAATACTATGCCTCGCTTCGCTCACCTTCCGCTTCTGCTGAAACCTGTCGGCAACGGCAAGCTCAGCAAGCGTGACGGCGACAAGATGGGTTTCCCGGTATTCCCTCTCAACTGGCAGAATTCCGAGGGAGAGACCTACCACGGCTACCGCGAGGACGGATATTTCCCGGAGGCATTCGTCAACCTTCTCGCAATGCTCGGCTGGAACCCGGGCACCAAGCAGGAAATTTTCAGCCTCGACGAGCTTGTAGAGGCATTTTCGATCGACAAAGTCAGCAAAAGCGGAGCAAAGTTCAATCCTGACAAGGCGAAATGGTACAACAAGGAATACCTCCGTATGAAGGATGACACCGACCTTGCGATGGCATTCATCCCCGTCCTCGCCGAAAACGGTGTCAACGAAGCCTCATTCGAAATGGTCAGGGATGTTGTTGCTCTTATCAAAGAAAGGGCTACCTTTGTAAATGATTTCTGGGGAATCTGCTGGTATCTCTTCACGGCTCCGAAGGAATTTGCCGAAAAGGACGCGGCGAAGTTCTGGAAAGAAGAAAATGTCGCAATGGCAGAAGAAGCCTTGAGCGCCACCGCTTCTGCCGGGGAGATGGAAGAGTATATCCGCACGAAGGAATGGCCTATGGGCAAGGTTATGAACTGCATAAGGCTTTCTCTCACGGGTGCTTCCAGCGGCCTCGGAATTGCTGATATTATGAAATTCATCGGCCACGACGAAGCCGTGCGCCGTTTCAAATACGCAAAGGAGACAATAAAATGAAAATCGGAATTTGCAGCGATCACGCTGGCGTTGAATACAAATCAAAGCTGATCAGCTATCTTCTGGGCAAGGGTTATGATGTCGTGAATTTCGGAACCGACACAAGTGACAGCTGTGACTATGCAGACTTTGCTCATCCTATGGCTTATGCCGTCGAGGAAGGCGAGGTTGATTGCGGCATCGCAATCTGCGGTACCGGCAACGGAATGGCTCTCGCACTGAACCATCATCAGGGAATCCGCGCCGGACTTGCCTGGAACAAGGACGTCGCCCACCTGGTGAAGGAGCATAACAATGCCAACGTTCTCGTGATGCCGGCAAGATTTGCCAGCTACCAGATGTGCAACCTTATGGTTCGCGAATGGCTCTCAACCGAGTTCGCCGGCGGACGCCACCAGAGACGCATTGACAAGATACCTGTCAAATAATATCGAAGACTATCCGGAAGGGATAGTCCTGCCGATTGACAAGCCTTACAGATGGACATCTGCCGATGTCATCCGCAAGGTGAAGTATGCGGCAATCCGCCATTTCGGAAAGAAGAACCTGAAAGTCGGCCACGCGGGGACGCTCGATCCCCTCGCGACCGGCATTCTTCTTGTGTGCCTCGGCCCGGCCACCAAGCGGGCGGAAGAACTGCAGCGTTCTGAAAAGCAGTACATCGCAGGGGTCACTTTCGGCGCGACAACGCCGTCCTACGACCTCGAGAAGGATATCGACCGGGAGTTCCCCCTGGACGGAGTATCCGAGCGGACCATACGCGAGCTGCTGCCGGAGTTCATCGGAGAGCAGGATCAGGTGGCTCCGCTTTTCAGCGCCAAGTCCGTCGACGGAGTGCGCGCCTACGAAACCGCACGCAAGCTTTACAAGGCCGGACAACTCACCGAAGAGAACAACATCCTTCAGGCCAACCGCATCAATATCTACGGGCTGGAATTACTATCTTTCTCTTCCCCCGCTAATAGAGAATTCTTTGTCTCCCGTGAACAACCCGTGTCCACCCTCGGACACGTCAGAGGGTGGGGCTCGCTGGATACAAGTTCCGAAGGGACGCAGGAGACAGTGGGAGGGATGGAGCGAAGCGGAAGGTTATCACGGGAGAGCAAAGAATTCCCAAAGGCGGGGGAAGAGAAGAAGAACAGAATCAGTGTCGCGGATATTTCGGGATATGCGCTCCCGACGGCAATGATAAAAGTCGACTGCTCAAAGGGTACCTATATCAGGGCCCTCGCCCGCGACCTGGGCGAAGCGCTCGGCAGCGGAGCCTTCCTGAGCTCGCTGCGTCGCACTAAAAATGGAGGCTTCGACATCGCCGAAGCACTCACCCTTGACGAAGTTCTTGAAATCCTGCAACCGCAAAACACCTGATTCCGCAACAAATGCCACGCATCCTTTCAGCCTGCGAAGCCATGCTGGGTCTATAGCATCATATCAGTTCAAAATCGGAGGACTTCACCCAGCCCTGGCGACCGTCGGCGAGCTCTATGTTGCGCCAGTCGCCCACCTCGTCGAGTATGGTTACCTTGGTACCTTCGTGAAGTATGAACAGGTCGGTTGAAGACTCGCCTGAAGGGGAGCTCTTGACCGGAGAGACCGCCCGCGTAATGATGGCCTTGTCGTTCGTACGGTAATCCGTTCTCTGCCAGAAGGCAAAATCGAGGCACAGCAACGTGCAGAGCAGTGCAGCAATTCCCGCGAAGAAGCCGATTTTCCGCATATTCGAGCTGCGTCCGCGGACAAAGAGCAACGCCAGCGCCACCGTTGCGGCAAGTGCCAGCAGTGCCAGCACCGCCCAGGCTTCGGACGGCATTACCCAGCACAGCCTACGTCCCCAGACTTCAAGGAAGAACTCTGGCACTTCCTCAATCTTGTCCTGAATCCGACTGTTCGCGAACTCAAGGTTGAAGCGGGCATCGGAATACGAAGGGTCGAGCTTCAATGCACGCTCATAGTTCAAGATAGCGTGGGAAACGTCACCCGACTTGAAATATGCGTTACCGATATTGTAATACAGTTCAGGAGACTCCAGGCCTCCGCCCCTGACTGCTTCCCAGGACTCCGCCGCAGTTTCGAAATCACCGTCGGTATATGCCCGGGTGCCTGCAGTCCACAAAGAATCAGCACAGCCGCTGTCGGAAGCTCGACCTCCGAACGGGATCAGCATAAGCATTACAGCCAGCACGGCAGCCACGCCGGTGGCAGAAGGTTTCTTCTTCAGTCTCATACTCTCATCAATGGCAGAAATGACCGACACGGCAGTCTCGTAATGCGCATTCATTGCATCGTGACCGGAATCAGGAGAATAGCGCGCATACTCGCAGGCATTGAGCAAGCCGATGAAATCTGACACCACGCCCCCGGAGACGCCTTTGTCGATGAGCCTTACAGAAATATTGTCCTTGCTCATATCGGCCGCATCCATCGTAAGTTTGTCCGACACAAAACCGAGCAGAGTCTTGTGAAGTTCTTCGTAGAAAGCGGTGTACAGATTCTTCTGCAGGAAATCACCTGCCTGCGAAAGCCTCTTGCGGGCCATCTTGGCGGCAGCACGGTTCTTGGTGCCGGCCACATCGGCACGGCGCTCATCCATCTTGCGCAAGGCGAAGAAGAGGCAGGCGCCCACCGCGAGAATCAAAAGTGCGAGTGTCCAGAACAAAGGCGACCCGACGAAGAACGATCCGACATTGTCAAGCGAAGGCTCGCGTGTCTCAATGAAACGGATATCGCTCCCCAGATCGCGAACATCCTTCCTGTTGCTCCCCTGGACTATCTGACCCACGGTCTCAGACCCGGCGTTGGCATTGCGGGCCACGCTCACGTGAAGCGGCCTGCTGTCAATGGAAACATACCTGCCTTCCGCGATGTCATAGTATGAATAACGGATCGGCTCGATGTCGAATTCGCCGTGACTGCGGGGGATGAACGGATATTCGAAGGTTTTGCCGCTCGATACTTCGTCGGTCTTGACGTCATAGAGTTCGAAATCCGGCGGCAGGTTGACCTTCGGTGCCTCAAGCAGCGCCGTGTTGCCCTTGCCGGTGATGGTAATCTTGAGCGAAGCGGCGTCGTGGGTCATCAGGGAGTCACGGGTAAGCGCAACACTCATCTTGTATCCGGTGCCCACCGCCCCGTTGAATGATGCAGGCGCGCCGGCCGGGAGGCCGTTCACGTGGACGGTATATGCCGAAGACGACACACGCTTGCGTATTGTCTGATATTCATCCTGGAAGAAGCTGTCAAAGATGCTTCCGGTCGATGCCCTCGGCGCCCGCACATTGATAAGGCATACGAGTTCGGCGGGATCGATCTTGATATCTCCCGCACGCTGGGGGATAAGATTCCACACCCGCAGGACAGCGGCGTTGTATATCCTGTCACCTACAGTCTCGCGGTGGAACTCTATATTGGTCGGGGCCTGGACCTCCTGACTCCAGAATCCGTTGAATGTCGGGAACCTGGCATCCTCAAAACCAGCGATGTTGACCCTCTGGTACAATTTGAGCGTGGCGGTGACAGTCTCGCCCACCATCACCTTGTTCTTGTTGATGGACAGGCGGAGGAACATATCTTCCGAAGAGACTTCCCCGGCCTGCGATGCAGCGCCCTGGCTTCCACCCTGCTGTGCGCCGTGCCCATTCTGACGGGAGGAGTCGGCCACCACCTCTATCTGCTTGCTCTCCGAACGGACCTCCCCGCCCTTGACCGTGGCTACGCCCGGCTGCAGCACGAATTTACCCGCCTTGCGTGGCATCAGCACATAGGTATAGGTTGTCTGCGAAGACCTCGACGTCTTGCCGTTTACAATTGACACCGAAGTGGATGCCCCCTTCTGAGGGCCCCACACAAGCTGGAAATCCTCTCCGGGATTCCACTGAAAGTCCGACGGCGAATGTTCCCCCTCGATGACGAAAGTAACGTTGAACTGCTCGTTTATATCGACCACATCAGGAGCCTGGACCTTGACGGTTGACTCCGCAAATGCGGCGAGCGCTGTCAGAGACAGCAGAATTATTGTCAGTAATCTCTTCATTACCAATTCTTTTCTTTTTGCCTTGATTCAAGGGCGGCTGCCTTCTCGCGATTGACCTTGTCCTGAGTTTCCTTCTCCTTGGCCTGAATGGCTTTCAGCATCTGCTGGGCCTGCTGGGGAGATATCTGCTGGTCCTGGTTCTGCTGTTGCTGCTGACCCTGATCCTGATCTTGATTCTGGTCTTGATTCTGATCCTGATCCTGGTCCTGCTGCTGTTGCTGCTGCTGATCCTGCCGGTTGTCGTCGCCACCGCCGCCATCCTGCTGATTTTCCAGCATCTTCTTGGCATAGATGTAATTCTCCTTGGCATCAAGGTCATCAGGTGTCAGTAGAAGCGCCGACCTGAAAGCATCAACGGCAGATTTGTAGTCCTTCTTCTGAAGAGCCACGTCGCCCAGATTGTAATGATAATCGGCCGCAACTGCGCTGCCCGGCGCTACATCCTTGACGGTTTCAAGAGCCTTGCCGGCATTTTCATAATCCTCCTGACGATACAGGGCGGACGCAAGGTTGTACTCCGCCGCAACCGACAGTGAATCCCTGACCGCTGCCTTGCGGTAATCAATTTCCGCCTCCTTGAACTTGTCGCGCTTGAACTTGCGGTTGCCGGCACGCACGTCGTGCCTGTCAACCTGCGCGAAGCAGGTCGATGCGAGGCCCAAAAACACTATGGCTGTCAAAAACCTTTTCATTCGAACATTCTCTTTTTCGGACGGCGTTCACCGATAAGCATTTCAATGACAAACAAAATCAGCGCGGCTGCAAAGAAGTACATATACTGTTCGTCATAGACCTCGAAGACCACTGAATTGAACCTCTCGTCTTCAAGCTTGCGTATCTCGTCAATGATGGGATTGAGGCCGAACTCCTCGTTCCCGGCGTGGATGTACGCACCGTTTCCTTCAGCGGCGATTTTCTGGAGAGTCGCCTCGTCAAGGCGGGTGACTACGATGTTGCCGTCCTTGTCTTTCATAAGTTCCCCATTATAAGGGATAGGCTGCCCGCGAAGGGAGCCGACGCCTATGGTGAAGACTTTCACACCGGTCTCAGCCACCACTCTGGCAGCATCGACGGCATCGTCTTCGTGGTTTTCACCATCGGTGATGACTATTATCGCACGGCTCTTCTCGCTCTGCGCGCTGAAGCTCTTTGCGGCAGTCTTGATGGCATCGCCGATCGCCGTCCCCTGAACCGGGACCGACTCCGTGCTGATGTTGTTCAGGAACATCTTTGCAGACACGTAATCCGCCGTGATCGGCAGCTGCACGAACGAAGTTCCGGCGAAGATGACCAGACCGATGCGGTCACCTTCAAGTTTGTCGGTAAGACGCGAGATGGCCAGTTTCGCACGGGAAAGACGGTCCGGCGAGTAATCCTGTGCAAGCATCGAATTGGACACGTCAAGGCATATCATTATCTCGGCGCCTTTCGTTTCACGTTCAGCCAGCTTTGCGCCCATAAGCGGTCTTGCGAGACCGAACACGAAGCAAATGAACGCCAGGCAGAAAAGGATGATGCGCACCCATCCCTTGGAACCGGACCAGCTTGGCATCAGTTCACGGACAAGTCTCTCGTCGCCAATGGCACGGATGCGCCCGGCACGGCGATAGCGTACGAAGCCGTATGCCAGCAGGATGACCGGGACCAGCAGCAACAACCACAAGAATCTGGCACTTGCGAAATAAAGCATTACGGCATCCTCCTGATTAAAAGTCTGACAATGAGTTCAAGCAAAAGACATACGAGGGCGGCAATCGCATACCTGTCGAACAGTTCCTTGTAAACCGGGAAACTGTCTATGGAAACCCGCGCCTTCTCCATCTTGTTGATTTCAGAATAAATCTCCGCCAGTTTGGTGTTGTCGGTGGCCCGGAAGTACTGTCCTCCGGCAGCTTCAGAGATGCCTTTCAGGAGATCCTCGTCTATCTCGACCTGGACATTGCGCATCTCGGTCCCCCAAGGGGTCATAAAAGGATAAGGAGCCATTCCGTTTGCACCTACACCGATAGTATAGACGCGCACGCCGTATGTCCTGGCGATTTCAGCTGCGGTCTGCGGCGAGACCTCACCCCTGTTGTTCACACCGTCGGTAAGGAGTATGACAACGCGGCTCGGCGCGTCTGAATCGGCGATCCGCGCGACTGCGGTGGCAAGGCCGTTGCCTATCGCCGTTCCGTCCTCGATCAGTCCTGTGTCTATCTCCTTCATAAGGTTTATGAGGGTCGCCCTGTCCGTGGTCAGCGGACACTGGGTATAGGACTCGCCGGCAAAGACCACTATGCCCATACGGTCGGTAGGGCGCTGGGCGATAAATTCAATGGCAATGTCCTTGGCGGCACTGATTCTGTCCGGAGTAAAATCGCGGGCCAGCATACTGGTGGACACGTCCATTGCGAGGACGATGTCAATACCTTCCGAATCAATCTTCTCGACATCGCTTGACGACCTCGGGCGCGCGACGGCGACTACGATCAGTGCCAGCGCGGCAATGCGCAGCACCTCGGGAAGATGACGCAGCAAGGCCAGCGGCGAAGTGCCGGTCTTCTTCCACGGGATGGAGGTTGAAACTCTGAAATGAGGCTTGCGGCCTGTCAGTTCCTGCCATACGTACAAGGCGGCCAGCAGTGCGGGAACCAGCAGAAGCCAGAGGAGTCTTGGATACTCGAAGAACATTACTTCGCAGCGGCCTCCTCTCCGCCTGCCACGGCAGCCTCTTCATCAAGGGCTGTCTGATATGTCGAAGTGACGAAACGCACTGCCGTCGGAACCGCTTTGGCGTTGTCTTCGTCATCCGCCGTATGCTTTGCGAACTTCACGAAATCGGCACACTCGAAGAGAGCCCTGGTCTCGTTGAAAAGGTCAGGGGTGATGTCCTTGCAATCCTTGAGAGCGGCAAAGAGTTCGGCAGTCGTCATTTCCGGGGCATCCACGCCGAAACGGTCTTCGATATAAGTCTTGAGCGTGTCGGTGATGCCGGAATAGAATCCCTTCTGCTTATCCGGAGCCCACAGCTTGTCGCCACGATATTTGTCAAGTCGGCGAAGCGCCACGATGTACGCGGGATCCCTGTGCGCCTCAACCTCTCCGGCGGCGCGTGCACGGCGCTGCCGTATGACATAGAACAGCAGGATGGCCAGGACTATGGCCAGCCAGGCCCCCGCCGCCCACGGAGCGACCTCCCTGAAGGTGACAGGATAGCGTATCTGCCCCTTGATGTCGTGGATGACGAATGTGGCCGTGTCCACAGGCATCGTCTTGACCTCGACCTCAACCCCCTCGAACACAAGCGTGTCGGTCTTGTCACCATCCACGCGCTGCATAGGGATGGAAGGCATACGGTAGATTCCTTCCTCGAATGGTGCGAGTACGACGCTGGCACGGATGCCCACCGGCTTGTTCTTCTTGAGCCAGCGCTCAAGCGTGCGGCCGCTGACCGGCTTGCCAGCGGCAAGAGTGTCAACCTTCCAGTTCCTTACCACGGCGAGCGTGTCATTCGATGCCGGAGACAGATCGGGCAGAGAAAGGACCACTCCGGGCCTGACTTCCTCCAGCTCGACACCATATTCCAACTGGTCGGCGACAAGAATGGAGTCGCGCTGCTGAAGAGGCTTCACAAAAGCCTTTCCCCCGGGCACGATGTCGAGCATCGCCGTCAGTATGAGAAACAAAAACTTCATCTCTTATTGAAAAGTGCCATCAGACTTTTGACATAGTCTTCGTCCGTGGAAATGTCAACATTGTCAACCTTGTATTTGTTGAACAGCTTCCGTTCCTTGTCCGAAAGTTCCCGGAACCATCTGGCGTACGCATCACGCACCGCCCTGCTGTCCGTATTGATCCAGGAGCCCTCGCCTGTCTCGCTGTCCTTGATATGAATCAGGCCTACCGCAGGAATGGACTGCTCGCGAGGGTCGTGGATCTTGATGACCGACAGGTCATGACGGCCTACGGCGACCTTGAGTGCATCCTCGTAACGGGGATTCCCTCCCTCGTCGGCATCGATCATATCGCTCAGCAGGAACGCTGTACATTTCTTCTTCAGCGCATTCGTCAGATAGCGGAGCGCCCCGCCGATGTCAGTACCGTCGGAACTCGGCTGAAGTTCCAGCATCTCCCGGATTATGTGGAGAAGGTGTGACCTGCCCTTTTTCGGGGGGATGAACTTCTCGACGTGGTCGGAGAAGAACAGCGCACCGACCTTGTCGTTGTTGAGAATGGCGCTGAAACTGAGGACGGCGGCTATTTCCGCCAGCCGCTCGCGTTTCGTGCCTCCTGCGGTGCCGAAAAGACCGGAACGGCTTACGTCCACGAGCAGTACGACGGTGAGCTCGCGCTCTTCTTCGAAGACCTTGACATACGGGGAGCGCAGACGCGCCGTAACGTTCCAATCCATTGAACGGACGTCGTCACCCCACTGGTACTCACGCACTTCGCTGAATGCCATACCACGGCCCTTGAAGGCAGAGTGATACTCACCCGCAAAGATCTGATGCGAGAGCGCCTTTGTCTTGATCTCGATCTTCCTGACTTTCTTCAGGAGGTCTGTCGCACTATGGGACGATAACTGCATTTATTACCTGCTCGATGATCTGTTCGGTGGTTACGTTTTCAGCTTCCGCCTCATAGGTGAGGCCGATGCGGTGGCGAAGCACTTCAGGGCAGACGGCGCGCACGTCTTCAGGGATGACGTAGCCGCGGCGCTTGATGAACGCGTATGCCTTTGCCGCCATTGAAAGGCTGATGCTGGCACGAGGGGACGCTCCATAGCCGATGAGGTCCTTGAGGTTAGCCAGGCCATATTCCTCCGGAGTGCGGGTAGCGTACACGATATCCACGATATAGCGTTCGATCTTCTCATCCATATACACTTCGCGGACCACCTGACGGGCGCGGACGATGTCCTCCGGCTTCACTACAGGGTTCGGCTGAGGGAACTCTCCGCTGTTGTTCATACGTATGATGAGCTTCTCCTCCTCCTTCTTCGGATAGTCCACGAGAACCTTGAGCATAAAACGGTCAACCTGGGCCTCAGGCAGAGGGTATGTCCCTTCCTGCTCGACAGGGTTCTGGGTAGCCATCACGAGGAAAGGCTCCGGGAGCTTGTAGGTCTCGTCGCCGAGGGTGACCTGACGCTCCTGCATTGCTTCAAGGAGGGCCGACTGCACTTTCGCCGGGGCTCGGTTGATTTCATCCGCAAGCACGAAGTTGGCAAAGACAGGGCCCTTATGAACCTCGAACTGCTCCTTTTTCTGGGAGTAGATGAGGGTGCCGGTCACGTCGGCAGGGAGGAGGTCCGGAGTGAACTGGATGCGGCTGAACTTTGCAGAAACGGCCTTGGACAGGGTGCTGATGGCGAGGGTCTTGGCAAGACCCGGCATACCTTCGAGAAGGATGTGGCCATTGGCCAGGAGGGCGATCATAAGGTTTTCGACCAGATGCTTCTGCCCCACGATGACCTTGCCCATTTCAAGTTGGAGAATGTCCACGAACGCACTTTCCTGCTGGATGCGGTCGTTGAGTTCCTTGATGTTTACACTTTCCATATTATTTGGTACTTTTGTATCCGATATTCAATGTCTATGCGTTACTCTGTCAAGCTTTCATATCGCGGTGCCGGCTTCTGCGGGTGGCAGGTCCAACCGAACGCCCCGTCTGTCCAGGGCACCCTTGAAAAAGCCCTTTCCACTCTCTTGCGCACACAAATCAGCGTGGTGGGCGCGGGGCGGACCGACACCGGAGTCAACGCTGTCGGCTACATCGCACATTTCGATGCCGCCGAGAGATTTGATACCTGTCAGATGTGCTACAAATTAAATGCCATCCTTCCCGATTCCATCGCCGTCCACGACATCCGCGAGGTGTCCGAAAACTTCCACGCACGCTTCAGTGCCTCAAAACGCGAATATACATATTTTTTGCATAGGGTGAAGGACCCGTTCGTGGATAATTTCTCTTTTTTCTACGGTTATCCGGATGTCGATTTCGAATCAATGAACCGAGCCGCGGCGCTGCTGCTCGGACAGCACGATTTCTCCTGCTTCGAGAAGACCGGAGGCGACAATAAAACCTCAATCTGCACCATATCCGAGGCCGCCTGGCACAAGAAGGACGAGGACCACTGGTACTTCGTGGTAGCGGCCGACAGGTTCCTCCGGAATATGGTCCGCGCCATAGTCGGGACACTGCTCGAGGTGGGTCGCGGGAAGCGCACTCCGGAATCGGTTCTCGACCTTATCGGACAGGGTGACAGATGCGCTGCCGGCGAATCGGTCCCCGGCTATGCGCTTTTCCTCACAAATATTGAGTATCAGGACTGATTTTCCCTTTGGGAAAAGCAATTTTGTGCGTATCTTTGCAAAATTGGCAAAAAGCGCATAGAAATGTATATCCTGCAATCATACTCACTTTTCGAAATGGCCGTCAAGGGCGGCTGGCTTATGATAGTGCTCCTGCTGCTGTCATTCGTCGCAATCTACATCTTCGGGCAGAAACTCTGGACAATCAACCAGGCAGGAAAGATTGACAAGGATTTTATGCGTGACATACGCAACTACATCAATGCGGGCAAGATCAAGTCCGCCCACACCCTCAGCACGAAATACAACACTCCCGTCGCCAGGATGGTGGAGGCAGGCCTCACCCGCGCAGGCAAGCCGCTCAGCGACATACAGACGGCGGTAGAGAACGTAGGCAACGTGGAGGTCGCGCGCCTCGAAGAAGGCCTTCCATACCTCGCCACCATTGCCGGCGGCGCCCCGATGATCGGTTTCCTCGGAACCGTGATCGGTATGGTCCAGGCGTTTTTCAACATGGCAAACGCAGGCAACAACATCGACATCACCCTCCTTTCGAGCGGCATCTACACAGCTATGATCACGACTGTGGGAGGCCTGATCGTCGGCATCCTCGCATACTTCGGATACAACTTCCTCACCACGAAGATCTCCTCGCTGGTCTACAGTATGGAGAGCGCGACCATCGAACTGATGGACGCCCTCGGCGGTGAGACCGCAACACTGACAGACGCGGGGAAATAATATGGCACTCAGGAGGACAACAAAGGCAGACCCGAACATCTCGATGTCGTCGATGACCGACATCGTGTTCCTGCTGCTTATCTTCTTCCTGGTCACATCAACCCTCGTCAACCCCAACGCCCTCAAGCTTCTGCTCCCGAAAAGCACGGGACAGGTAGGAGCGAAGGCTACCGTCAGCGTGAGCATAAAAGACTGGGGCGGGGACAGGTACACATACCACATCAACGGCTCCGAAGAGCCTGTTGCATTCGGTGAGATAGAAGACGCGGTAGTCGGACTGCTTCAGACAGAGGAAGACCCTACGTTCTCGATCTATTCAGACGAGAGCGTGCCCGTCGGGGAGATAGTGCAGATAATGAATATCGCTAAACGGAATCATTATAAAGTCATTCTGGCGACACAGCCGGAATAGAAGGACAAAATATTATCATTCAACCAAATGGACCAGTATTCAAAAGAAGGTCGTAAACTCAGACCAAGGAAGAGCGCCGCTGGCAGCGCCGCATCTTCTGAAAAAGTAGAGTATCATTCCGGAGAGCGCAAGTCCTACGGCGAGAGCCGCGGCAGCTACGGAGAACACAGAAGCTATGGCGAGCGCAGAAGCTACGGCGAGGGCCGTGGCAACGGTTATGGCGAACGCAAAAGCTACGGCGAAGGACGGAGCAGTTATGGAGACCGTCCTCACAGGAGCTATGGCGAGAACCGCAGCGAAGGCGAAGGCGAGCGCAGAAGCTTCTACGGCAGCAAGCCGGGCTTCGGCAGGAAGCCGGGGGCCGGAAGCGGCAGGCCGGCGGGATCCGGTCGTCCGGGTTCAGGCAAGCCGGGATTCGGCAGCAAGCCGGGCGCACGCGGAGGTGCTGCAAAGAGGACATCCTCCAGGAACGCATCGGCATTCAACAAGCAGACCAGCGAAGGCATAAACAGGATGATCAGC
>JAZLGQ010000002.1:0-6400 GCA_045616385.1 Candidatus Cryptobacteroides sp. | reverse complement strand
GTGGAAACCCTCATCCATAGGGCCATCGGTGGTGCCTGTCCAGAATCCGTCGGCACCCTTCTTGAGCGCTGTGCCGCCACGGCCGCCGAGACCGAGGTTGACTGCCACTGAACTTGCTTCAGGAAGATGTACGCGGAAGCGGGCATAACCCTGAGAATTCACCATAGGATAGTCCTGCCCCGGCTGGTTGAAGCTTGAAGGTACGAAATCTTCCATTATGCGGCTCTCGTTGTATGCAGCATTGAGAAAGTCGACCATAGCGTTGAGATTGGCCTCAGTGTACATATTGAAGCCGTGGCCGCCTTCCGGTTCGAGATGGAGTTCGGTGCGTATGCCAAACTTGTTGATCTCGTCGTAGAGTTCCACGCCCTGGCAGAAAGGAACCACATTGTCCTTCTGTCCGTGGAAGACGATGAGCGGAGGATCGGAAGGGTCCAGATAAGTGAGAGGGCTGATTGAGCGGAACTGCTGTTCATACTGCTCTTCGTAGTCGTGGCCTACCAGCGCCTCCTCAGGGGTACCGCCCCACTTGCGCGGTTCGTCGCAATTCATCTTGAACATATCGATAGGGCCTGACCAGTCGCAGGCAGCATTGACCCGGCTGCTGTACTCAAGGCACTCGCCTACCGTTCCTTCAAGCTGGCGCACACCGCCTGATGTGGCCGCAAGAGAAGAAAGATGGCCGCCGGAAGAAAAACCGGATGTGGCGACGAAAGTCGGATCAAGCTTATATTCGTCGGCGTGCGCACGTACAAAACGGATGGCGGCCTTTATGTCGTTTATCTGGGCGGGGAATTTGGCATCCGCCGATGAACGGTGGTTTGGAGTCACTACTGCATAGCCGCTGTCCAGAAGTTTCTGGACTATTGTGCCGAGGTCGGCCATTCCCTTGGAATTGTTGCTGAACCACGCGCTGCCGTAGATGTGGACGACTACGGGATAGACATCCTTATCCGCCTTAGGCAGATAGATGTCCATATTGTGATATGCTTCGCCGTCGCCGGCATAGTTGACATCGGCGAACTTCTGCGAATATTCCATCTTGATTTCCGGCATCTGCCATCCGCCGAAACCGTTCGGCTGGGCGATGGCCGCCGTAGCGGCAAGCATCGCTGCGAAAGTGATTAATGTCTTTTTCATTGTGTGATATTCGGTTACTTGTTAAGTTCCAGTGCACGCACGCGCAAAGCGCGCGAAGTTCTTGCGAAGATAATAATAAATAAGCAAAAACCATTCCTGATTCTTGCTTTATCTAACCTTGTCATACTGTACTCAACTGCTTGTGGATGCCGCCTATCATCTATGGAAAGAAATCCATACGTGATGATTGCCCAAATAAGTCCAATTAACCATATCGTCATCGGAGAATCCGATGAATAACAAACAATAATACTTTACTGGCAGCCAACCACACATCCATGAATAATCACTACTCGGAACCGGCCTTTACGCTTCCCAGCGCGCCGGAGCAGAAGAGCACAATAAGCAAAGAACTTTAATTAAAATTTAAAGTACATCCGCAAATATAGTATTATTATTTAATATATCCAACTACCTTTTGATTCTAGCTTTAATTTCCCAGGTACGGATTCTATCTTTATATAGATTATTGGCATTGACTTTCTCAATGTCGAGGGCCGCGTCGGAATTGTCATCCCAGCGGCGGCAGTTGTACAGCACGTCCCATATGCGCCCTATGCGGTAGTCGCGGCTTATCCTGAGCGCCACGGCATAGTCCTCGCCATATTTGGTAGTCGGGAAATTGATAGAGCGGGCCAAAGGCGTCCAGAACCCGCGCGGAGCACCCAATCCGTTTATTCTCAATGCATTGTTCCGTCCGTTTTCAGGAGTCCATTCCTTATGGTCGATAATTCGGGGAGGTATGGTTTCAAGATTGAAATCCGTAATCCTGTAGGTTCCGATGACCATAGCGCAGTTCTGTCCATAGAAAGCATCGACAAACTTCCTGACTGTATTCTCATCGTAGTACATATCGTCGGAATCAAGCTGGAGGGCGAAACGTCCGCACTTCGGATGATGCAGTGCTGCGTTCCAGTTGCCGCCTATCGCGTGATATGTCCTGTCCTGGGCGATATATACCAGTTTCTCGTCATCAAAGCTCCTGATAACATCAACCGTACCGTCGGTAGAATTGTCATCGACCACAATCACGTTGTACCTGAACGAAGTCTTCTGATTCAGTGCAGACCGTATTGCGTCCCCTATCGTGCGCACCCTGTTTTTGCAGGGAATGACGACCGAAGCCTCATACTCGAACTCCCCTGCCGTCAGGTCGACTTCCTTGAACTCGGGCGCCAGATAAGCACCAATGGCCTTGAGATGCGAAGTACAGGCCTTCTCCATCTCAATCTGGACAGCACGGTTGCGCGGATCGACATAATCGAACTGCTTCTCCCCGGACTTCCGGGTGTCAAGCTCGACCTCATAATAAAGGAACTCGTTGATATGCTCGAGGGCGCCTTCGCGGGAAGCGCGAAGCCGCAGGTCGTACAGACCGGCGAATTCATATTCCTGATCCATCTCCGCGGCAACCTTCCTGAGCACGGACGTCCTGTACAGCTGCACTCCGCCGAAATCGAAGTCATCGCGGAGCGCTCCGAGCTGGCAGTCAATGACAGGATATGCCGTGACCTTGCCGTCAATCTCGGCAAAATGGTCGGCATAAACCATTGCGGCGCCCGTATCCTCTGCTACCTGAATCATACGCTCCAGTCCATAGTTCACCCAGCGTAGTCCGGTCGGTTTGGTATATATCAAAGTGTATTCTTTGTCACTCGCCGCGGCTATCTCACGGATGCGCGCGGTGGAAGCCCTCGGAGAAATATTGAAAACAGTGGTCATATGTCACAAATATAGTTAAAATCACGCGATTTTTGCTATATTTGTTCACTTCTACAGGAAGATGAAAAGTTTAGTCATAATCCCCACATACAACGAAATCGAGAACATCGAAAAGATTTGCCGCGCGGTGCTTTCCCTGCAGGAATCTTTCGAAGTCCTCGTCATAGACGACGGCTCCCCGGACGGCACCGCCTCCGCGGTCGGACAACTCCAGGCCGGTTACGAAGGCAGGCTCCACCTGATGGCGCGCAGCGGCAAGCTCGGGCTGGGAGCCGCATACATCGCCGGTTTCAAATGGGCCCTCGGGCACGACTATGACTATATATTTGAAATGGACGCCGATTTCTCCCATAATCCGGACGACCTCCCGCGTCTTCTCGCCGCCTGTACGGAGGGCGGAGCGGACCTTTCTGTCGGTTCCCGATATTCCGACGGCATCAATGTGGTCAACTGGCCTTTCGGACGCATCCTCATCTCGTACTGCGCTTCCATCTATGTCAGACTGGTTCTCGGAGTCAGGATCTTCGACAGCACAGCCGGTTTCGTATGCTATTCCAGAAAGGTGCTCGAGACCATCGACCTTGACGATGTTCGGATGAAGGGCTATGGTTTCCAGATAGAGATGAAATACACGGCCGCGAAATACGGCTTCAAGATTTCTGAGGTTCCCGTCATCTTCGTCAACCGCAAGGAAGGCACATCCAAGATGTCCGGCAGCATCTTCGGAGAGGCATTCTGGGGTGTCATAGGCCTTCGCTTCCGCAAATTCAATAAATGAAAGAGCTATACATCAACCACATAGCCGACCGTCTCCAGCTCAAGAGCTGGCAGGTCGAGAACTGCGCCGACATGTTCGAAGACGGCGACACCATCCCATTCATCAGCCGGTACCGCAAGGAAAAGACAGGCGGAATGGACGATGCCGAAGTAGCCGAGGTCAAGCACTGGATCGACGTCTTCTCCGAGTTGGAGAAGCGCAAGGAAACGGTCCTCAAGACCATTTCCGAGGCCGGTGCTCTGACTGACGAACTGAGGGGCAGGATAGAGGGATGCGTCTCCGCCACCGAGTTGGAGGACCTCTACCTGCCATTCAGGCCAAAACGCCGCACACGAGCCACCATAGCCAGGGAACTCGGCCTGGAACCACTTGCCGACGTGATGTGGAACGTCCGCTCACGCGACATAGTCGCTTCTGCCAGACCCTTCGTCAAAGGCAAGGTCGGCAGCATCGAAGACGCCCTTGCCGGAGCGCGCGACATCGTCGCCGAACGCCTGAGCGAGACGGCGGGCATACGCGAGAACCTGCGGGCCATCTTCCGCCAGCGCCGCATAGTGTCCGCAGTCACAAAGGCCGGAAAGGAATCGCAGGATGCCGACAAGTACCGCTCGTATTTCAATTTCTCGATGCCTCTCAACCGGATTCCCTCCCACAATCTTCTCGCCATCCTTCGGGCCGAGAAGGAAGGCTTCCTGTCGGTCGGCATCGATGCCGATCCGGAGAAATGCGGCAGCAAGATTTACTACGACTTCTGCCAGGAACATTCCTACCCTTCAGGAGAGCTCTGCAATCAGATCAAGGATGCCGTCGCCGACGCATTCAAGCGTCTGCTCGAGCCTTCCATCTCGGGCGAAGTGATCCGCGAGGCCAAGGAGAAGGCCGACATCGAGAGCATCAAGGTATTCGGCGAGAACCTCCGCCAGCTGCTCCTCGGTGCGCCCGTAGGCCAGAAGCGCACGATGGCAATCGACCCCGGGTTCCGCAACGGCTGCAAGATCGCCTGCCTCGACGAGTGCGGGGAGCTTCTCCACCACACAATCATATTCCCTCACCCTCCGCAGAACGAAAAGATGAAATCCATTGTCTGCGTACAGGAGATGCTCGGGAAATACAGCATACAGGCCGTCGCGATAGGCAACGGCACCGCATCCCGCGAGACGGAGGAATTTATGAAGAAGATCTCCCTCCCTGAAGGCTGCAAGGTCTGGACCGTCAGCGAAGACGGTGCCTCCATCTATTCGGCTTCAGAAGTCGCACGGAGGGAATTCCCCGACGAGGACGAGACAGTGCGCGGCGCCGTGTCCATAGGACGCCGGCTGATGGACCCCCTCGCCGAACTTGTCAAGATAGACCCGAAGAACCTCGGCATAGGCCAGTATCAGCACGACGTCGATCAGGCGCTCCTGAAAGAAAAGCTCGACAACACCGTCGAGAGCTGCGTAAACGCCGTGGGTGTCAATCTGAACACAGCTTCGCCATACCTTCTCGCCTACGTGTCCGGCATAGGGCCCGCACTTGCAGAGAACATAGTCGCATACCGCAGCGCAGAAGGCGGATTCAAGAGCAGGGCAGAACTGAAAAAGGTTCAGCGCCTCGGCTCGAAAGCCTTCGAGCAGTGCGCCGGTTTCCTCCGCATACGCGGAGCTGAAAATCCTCTGGACAATTCTGCCGTCCACCCTGAATCATATTCAATAGTCGACAGGATGGCGCGTTCACTCGGCGTCTCAACCCGCGAGCTCGTAGGCAATGCGGAACTCTGCGCCAGGATATCCGCCAGGGATTTCGTAACCGACGAAGCAGGACTGCCGACCGTCAACGACATACTGAAAGAACTTGCAAAGCCGGGGCTGGACCCGCGTGAGCAGGCCTCAGCCTTCGAATTCGCCGGGGACATACACTCCATAGAAAACCTCAAGGTGGGGATGGAACTGCCGGGAATAGTCACGAACATCACCAATTTCGGTGCATTCGTCGACATAGGCCTTCACGACAACGGCCTGATACACGTGTCACAGATGGGGCCGCGCGGCACGGATCCGACAAAGGTGGTCAAGCTTCACCAGCAGATAAAGGTAAGTGTCCTGGGTGTCGACCTGGAAAGAGGAAGAATCTCCCTTTCGCTGAAAGACGGGGTCAATCACCGCTGGTGATTTCCCTCAATTCCGCCCTGTAGGCCATCAGGAGCCTCGATTTTGAAATGAATCCAAGATACCTGCCATCAATGCCTACCACAGGCAGACGCCAGGCTTCGGTCCTCTCGAACTTTCTCATCACGTCTTCTATCCTATCCTCCTCCCTTACGATTTCCGGAGCAGATTCCATCAGGTTATAAACCTTCGTACTGTTGTACAGGTCTGAACGGAAAAGGTATTTCCTGACGTTGGCGACATCTATCATCCCCTGGAACGAACCGTCGTCGCCAAGCACGGCGATCACGGCGGCATCGCTGTTGGATATGGCTTTCACAAGCTTGCGGAGGGTGTCGTCAACGCGCACCCGCGGATATTTGTCGCGGACGAGGTCCTTCGTGCGGAGCAGGGTCATCACGGCCTGGTCATTGTCGTGCGTCAGAAGGTCTCCGCTCTGGGCGATACGCTTGGTATAGATGGAGTACTTGTCGAAGACACGTACCGTGGCGAACGATATGGTCGCAGTGATGATCAGAGGGATGAAGAGCTCATAGCCTCCGGATATCTCGGCAATAAGGAAGATTGCGGTCATCGGGGCCTGCATGACTCCGGCCATAAGGGCCGCCATTCC
>JAZLGQ010000001.1:0-20525 GCA_045616385.1 Candidatus Cryptobacteroides sp. | reverse complement strand
GACAGCACCAGGGGTATGGTCAACGCATCGTTCTTCTCAAAAATGAAATACGGCGCCTTCTTCATAAACACGTCAAGAGGCAAGATCGTCATAGAGGACGACCTGATTGCGGCCATCCCGAAGCTCGGCCCCGTCATCATCGACACTTGGGAGAACGAACCCTTCGTCAACCACACCCTGCTGCACCTTGCAGACATAGCCACTCCGCACATAGCGGGGTATTCATATCAGGGCAAGCAGTACGGAACGGCATACGCGGTGAGGACGATTGCACGATTCTTCGGCATCAAGGAACTCTACGACTATTTCCCCGTGACCACCGTCAAGGACCTGGAAGCGGTGAAAGTTGATTTCCACGACCTTACCCAGGGCCAGCTTACCGCGACATTCCAGTACAACTACCCCATTTTCACGGATGATTTCATGTTCAGGATGGCTCCCGAGAATTTCATCCAGCTCCGAAAGGACTATCAGTACAGAAGAGAATTTTACGTTGAATAAATCACAATAATACTATGGATGACACTAAAATGAATGCTCAGATAGAGCGCTTCCGCAAAGGTTTCCCCTGGCTTGACATCGTAGCAGCTGCCACTCCGGGACGGGGAATTGAGGTACTTTCAGAAAAACGTCAGGCGGAGGCATCCGCTTACGCAGACACTGCAGCAGTGTCCGGAAAATGCAAGTTCGTGCCGGCATCCGGTGCGGCATCAAGAATGTTCAAGGATATCTTTGCCGGGCTGGACAGCGCCAATGACGCGACACGCAAGCTCGCCGCCGACCTTCCAAAGTTCGCCTTCTTCGACGAAGCCGTTTTCGGCAAGGAGCCTTTCTGCGCCACCGAAGCGGCGCGCAAGCTCCTCACCGACGCGGGTCTCGCATACGGCAGCAAGCCGAAAGGTGTCCTCAAATTCCACCGCTATCCTGAGGAGACGCGCACCGCATTGGCAGAGCATTTCGTTGAAGGACAGGCATATATGCGCAATGCCGACGGTAGCGTCAACCTGATTGTGACCATATCTCCGGAGCACAAGCCGCTTTTCGAAGCCGCGGTCGCGGAGATAAAGGACGAGTACGAGAAGCGCTACAACGTCAAATACAACATCCGTTTCACCTTCCAGGACAAGGAGACCGACACTGTGGCGGTAGATATGCAGAACAAGCCTTTCCTCAAGGACGACGGCACAATCCTCTTCCGCCCTGCAGGACACGGCGCCCTCATCTACAACCTGAATCAGGTTGATGCCGAACTTGTGTCCATCAAGAATATCGACAATGTCTGCGTGGAGCGTATGCAGCCGACCACATATCTCTGGAAAAAGGTCCTAATCGGCCGCGCGCTCGAGCTTCGCGACCGCATCTTCGGGTATCTTTTCGCCCTTCGCCAGATCGAATCATCGGAAGTGATACCGCTGGGATACACACCGGTGCTTGCAGCCAACCTCGGCCCGCAGGTTGATGTATGGGCGACGGATGAGGTGCAGGCCCTGTGCAATGAGATAGAGACGTTCCTCAGCGAAGAACTCTGCGTGGAAATGCCGGAATCAAAATCCTGCAAGGACCGCGCTCTTGCCTTGATGAAAAAGCTCGACCGGCCTATCCGCGTCTGCGGAATGGTGAAAAACGAAGGTGAGCCGGGCGGAGGACCGTTCATCGTACGCGCCAAGGACGGCAGCACATCCCTTCAGATTCTCGAGGGCGCGCAGATCAACCCTGACGACCCTCACGCCGTGGCTGCCCTGAAATCGGCGACACATTTCAATCCTGTGGACCTCGTTTGCATCATCAAGGACTCCGAAGGCAACAGTTTCGACCTTACGAAGTATGTCGATGAAGAGACGGGATTCATCAGCTCCAAGAGCTATCAGGGCCGCGAGCTCAAGGCTCTTGAACTGCCGGGGCTGTGGAACGGTTCAATGTCAGACTGGAACACGCTCTTCGTCGAAGTTCCCGTCGATACCTTCAACCCTGTCAAGGTTGTTCTTGACCTGTTGAGACCTGCACATCAGCAATAGCGGAATTTGAAAAATAATTCTTATATTTGCTTGTTGGTTAATCCGGCGCTTTCGGCGCCACTTTCTTATTTATTTTTATGAGCATTCAACAAGACAACATCGCCAGGTTGGTCGAGCGCAGAGCCGCAGCACGTCTTGGCGGAGGTGAAAAGCGTATTGAGGCCCAACACGCGAAGGGCAAGCTTACAGCGCGTGAGCGTCTGGACCTTCTTCTCGATGCCGGCAGCTTCGAAGAATTCGATATGTTCGTGCAGCACCGCTGCACCAATTTCGGGATGGATGCAAGCCATACCGACGGCGACGGCGTGGTCACAGGCCAGGGTACCATCAACGGACGCCTTGTGTACGTGTTCGCGCAGGACTTCACCGTCAATGGCGGATCCCTTTCAAAGACTATGTCCGAGAAGATCTGCAAGGTGATGGATATGGCGGCACGCAACGGCGCCCCTTTCATCGGCCTCAACGATTCCGGCGGCGCACGCATCCAGGAAGGCATCGATTCCCTCGCAGGGTTCGGTGACATCTTCGAACGCAACATCCTCTCCAGCGGCGTTGTCCCTCAGATCAGCGGCATCTTCGGTCCTTGCGCCGGAGGTGCGGTATACTCCCCTGCCCTCACCGACTTCACCCTTATGGTCAAGGACACCTCCTATATGTTCCTCACCGGGCCTTCAGTCGTAAAGTCCGTCACCGGAGAAGAAGTCAGTCAGGAGGAGCTCGGAGGAGCATCCGTCCACGCAGGCAAGAGCGGTGTAGCCCACTTCTGCGCCGAGTCCGAGCAGGAAGGCATCGAGACCATCAAGAAGCTGCTCAGCTACCTTCCCCAGAACAATATGGAGACCGCACCGGAACGTCCGACCAGTGACCCTGCCGGCCGTACGGACGACTCTCTCAACGAGATCATACCGGACAATCCCAACAAAGCCTACGATATGTACAAGGTCATCGGCGCCGTGGTCGATGACGGAGAATTCTTCGAGGTCCACAAGGATTTCGCCAAGAACATCATCGTCGGCTTCGCCCATATGGGTGGCCGCAGCGTGGGCATCGTGGCCAACCAGCCGGGCGTGCTTGCAGGTGTGCTGGACATCAACGCCAGCCGCAAGGCCGCCCGTTTCGTCCGTTTTTGCGATGCATTCAACATCCCTCTGGTAACCCTCGTCGACGTACCGGGATTCCTCTGCGGCACACAGCAGGAATACGGCGCCATCATCACCAACGGTGCCAAGCTTCTCTACGCTTACGGAGAGGCCACCGTACCCAAGGTCACCGTCACGCTCCGCAAGAGTTACGGAGGCGCCCATATCGTAATGAGCTGCAAGCAGCTCCGCGGCGACATCAATTACGCCTGGCCGTCAGCGGAAATCGCCGTGATGGGGGCAAAGGGTGCAGTCGGCATACTGAAGAATGTCGGAGAAGAGGAATACAACGAGCTTTTCTGCAATCCTTACCAGGCTGCGCAGAAGGGATATATAGAAGATGTCATCGAGCCGCGCAACACACGCTTCCGCGTGATCAGGGCTCTCGAAACACTTGACGGCAAGCGTCAGGAAATGCCAGCGAAGAAACATGACAACCTTCCTTTATAATTGCATCCTCACCGTCGGAAGCGACAAGATGGCCGTCACCGATCCTCACGGCTGGACGCTGACACTCATCAGCGTCAGCGTGGTATTCTCCGCGCTCATCATCCTCTACTTCCTTTACAGCCTGTCGGGCAACATCTTCTCAGGCAAGTACAAAAGACAGGGCAAGCCTAAGAAAGTCAAGGGAGGCAGGATGGACGACGAAGTCGCGGCTGCCATAGCTATGGCCCTTGACGCCGAACTTTCCGGTGACGACGAGGTCGCCGCGGCCGTAGCATTGTACCTCTACCTCAACGACTCCGTCCACGATGTGGAACCGGGCTTCGTCACAATCAGCCGCAATAGCGGGAAATGGTCAGACAAATCACTGACCTTCAGACGTTTACCAAGATAATACAACAAAAGAAATGAAAGAATACAAATTCAAGATCAACGGCAAGGACTACACAGTCTCCGTCAATGGAATCGAAGGCAAGAACGCCGCGGTCACAGTCAACGGCGTAAATTATGACGTAGAGCTTGAGAATGCGCCGGCAACGGCGCCGGCAGCCCCGGTGGCAGCAGCCCCTCAGGCCGTGACACCTGCAGCAGCCGCACCTGCAGCGGCAGCACCGGCCGGTGGAAAGGTCATCGCGAGTCCGCTTCCGGGCGTCATCATCTCAGTCGACGTCAAGGAAGGCCAGACTGTGAAGCGCGGCCAGAAAGTAGCCGTCATCGAAGCTATGAAAATGGAGAATGAAATCCTCGCCGAGTGTGACGGGACCATCTCAGCCATCCACGTCAACAAGGGTGATTCAGTTCTCGAAGGTGACAAAGTCGTAACCATTGCCTGATGGAAAACGTAATCAACAGCCTGCAGCAGTTCTGGCAGTTCACCGGTTTCGCGAACTGCACCTGGCAGCATCTCGTGATGATATGCATCGGCCTGGTGTTCATCACGCTGGGCATCGTCAAGAAATGGGAGCCGCTGCTTCTCGTACCGATAGGATTCGGTATGATCATCGGCAATATCCCTCTGTTCTTCGACCCGGCCACAGGCGTCGGCCTCAAAGTCGGCATCTACGAGGAAGGCTCCGTGCTCAATATACTTTATCAGGGCGTAAAGCAGGGCTGGTATCCGCCTCTCATCTTCCTCGGCATCGGTGCAATGACCGATTTCTCCGCCCTCATCTCACAGCCGCGCCTTATTCTCATCGGAGCGGCCGCGCAGCTGGGTATCTTCGGTGCCTATCTTCTGGCTCTTCTCTGGGGTTTTGCTCCGAATGAAGCCGGTGCTATCGGCATCATCGGCGGTGCCGACGGTCCTACCGCCATCTTCCTCAGCTCCAAGCTTGCTCCCGAGCTGATGGGCGCCATCGCCGTATCAGCATACTCCTATATGGCGCTTGTCCCCGTAATCCAGAAGCCGATAATGCTTTTGCTCACCACAAAGAAGGAGCGCCTGATACGTATGAACAAGCCTCGCGTCGTCAGCCAGAGGGAGAAGATCATCTTCCCTATCGTCGGCTTCATCTGCACCGCCTTCATCGTACCGTCAGGCCTTCCGCTTCTCGGAATGCTCTTCTTCGGCAACCTGCTCAAGGAAAGCGGTGTGACCAAGCGTCTTGCCACTACCGCAGGCGGCCCGCTCATCGACATCGTCACCACCCTCATCGGAGTGACCGTGGGTGCCTCCACCCAGGCGGACGTGTTCCTCACGGGCAATTCAGTGAAGATTTTCGGACTCGGCCTTCTCTCTTTCATCATCGCCACCTTCTTCGGCGTATGTTTTGCGAAATTCATGAACCTCTTCCTTCCTGAAGGCAAGAAGGTCAACCCGCTCATCGGCAACGCAGGCGTTTCTGCAGTACCGGATGCTGCCCGCGTCTCCGAGGTCGTCGGTCTGGAAGCAGACCCTACCAACCACCTGCTGACTCACGCAATGGCACCTAACGTGGCCGGCGTGATCGGATCGGCAGTAGCCGCCGGTATTCTCCTTGGATTCCTCGGCTAGAACATTGCGACCAGGTTTCATCAGTTATTCTTACTTGCGAAGTCCAGGTTGAGCAGCGTCGGTTTCAATGTGATGCCCGTCTGTACGAAATTGCCTGCCGGCGAATGCCAGTAATAGCAATGCAGCCGGATGGTCTTTTTTTCCTTCAGCGGAAAAAAATAAGCGCCAAGACCGACCTTGAAGTTTCTGCAGCCCCTTTCGACCATAGGATTGTCCCACAGGTCATTCCTGTCGAATGTGCCCTTGACCATAATCTCGCACCATTCCACGGGGATTATGGACACATAGGCGATAGCCGACATATCCCTGAACAGGCTCACTGAGCCCGGGGCCGAACGGCTTATGAAATCAAGTTCAAAAGCCAGAGACCTGGTGATCTCGAATCTGTTTCCGAGCGAGAACTGGAAGGAATATTGCCCCGGGGTCACTTCGAACAGGTTCGCTGAATATAGGGGTACCCAGCCGCCCGAGCCATATTGGCCGCGGAAAAGCAGGTTGAACGCCTTCATCGCGTTTTCCTTTTCCGATTCCATACCGGCATACGGACTTCGGCAGAACTGGCCGACAAGCTCGTAATCCCCAAGCCGCCTCGCTACCGAAACACCCAGCTGGTAGCAGTTGATATGGGAGTAGAATTCTGTCGAGAAATGGACATCTATAGGTGAAGCGTCATATTCAAAACCGCCGCATTGCAGCACCTGCTTGCCCGCCGAGAACGTCCAGCCCCCCACTTTATAATCAAGGGTAAGAATATCGGTTGCATTCAGCGGCTGTGGGCCTGTCAGGGGTTTGGTGAACCGCTGCTTCCATACAAGCGAAAGCCCCGGAGCGATTCCGGCATTCACACTCAGATTGAGATAATCAGCGTAAAAATGAGGGGTGTCGTCAAACATCATCCCCCCTCTGGCCTCGAAAGCAAGGCTCAGATTCTGGGCCTGGGCAAAATTCAGGAAAAGGGCCATCGACACAAGCGACAGCATCAGTTTCTTCATATCGTCATTAGCGTTAGCAATGCAAAAATAGTATAAAAAACTTGATATTGGGGCCTCTTTTTCCTATATTTGTGATACACTTAAAACTAAAGCGCCATATGTCCAGCAAATTACAGGAACTCACAGACAAGCTTTATCAGGAGGGCCTTTCCAAAGGGAAGCAGGAAGGCGACAGGTATCTTTCCGACGCAAAGAAACAGGCGGATGAAATAATCGCGAAGGCCAAGGCAGATGCCGAGTCGATCGTAGCCGCCGCGCACAAGCAGGCTGAAGACCTGCGCGCCAAGACGGAATCCGATGTCCTGACTGCGTCAAAGCAATGCCTGCAGGCCACTAAGAAAGACATCGAAAACGTTCTCGTACAGCAGATCAGCGTCTCCAAGGTCAAGGAGTCGCTTTCAGATATTTCTTTCCTGAAGGAGATCATCAAGGCCGTTGCCATCAACTTCAAGGCAAACGACCCGAGCGACATTGCCCTCTTACTTCCGGACTCACTGAAAAAAGAACTTGAGCCGTGGCTCAGGACAGAATTGGTCAAAGCCCTTGGAACGGGCGTGAAAGCCGAGTTTTCCAAGAAAGTGGCCGGTGGTTTCACCATAGGCCCCGTCGACGGCGGCTGGTTCATCAGTATGACCGACGAATCCTTCAGAGAGCTCATTGCAGAATATCTCCGTCCCGCCACACGCAAGATAATTTTCGGTGAATAATTACGAGTACATAATCGCCTGTCTGCCGGTCATCCGCAGCACAGAAGGAGACGGTGCTCCCATCAACGCCGCCGCCCTTCTGGATGACATCCGCAGCCAATGCTCCGCACAGGACCTCAAGGTTATCGACTTCCTGTGCCGCGGGTTCGACGGCGGCACACTCGATGAAGGATTCTACCAGGAGGCGCTCAGGCACAGGAACCGCTTCATCCGCGAATACTTCGCATATGACCTCGATGTCCGCAACGCCAAGGTCGAGTTCCTGAACTCATCCCTCGGCAGGCCCGCCGGCCTGGACATCGTCCTTCCGGAACGGCTTGAGGAGCTGGTCTTCGACGGACGCGAGGAAGTGGACGCCGTACTCTGTCAGGACGACATCCTTGCGCGCGAACGCGGGCTTGATGACCTTATGTGGAAAAAGGTCGACGAACTCACCTGCCTCGACATTTTCGACCTCGAACTCATCCTCGGCTTCATCGCAAAACTGCAGATCACAGACCGATGGCTCAAGCTGGATGAGGCGGCCGGCCGGGAAATGTTCAGAAAGATCGTGACCGGCATCAGGGAAACATACGACAACAAAAAGAACAATATATGAATACTCAAGGAAAGGTAACGGGCATCGTCTCCAATCTGGTGACCGTAAAGGTGGAAGGTCCTGTGGCCGAGAATGAGCTCTGCTTCATCAATCTCAACGGCACCGACCTTCTTGCCGAGGTCATCAAGGTTACTGGAGACAAGGCCTCCGTGCAGGTTTTCGAAAGCACGCGTGGCCTGAAGAACGGCGACAACGTGACATTCCTCGGGCGTATGCTCGAGGCGGCTCTCGGTCCCGGTCTTCTCTCCAGCGTCTACGACGGTCTGCAGAACAATCTGGCAACAATGGAAGGCGTATTCCTCAAGAGAGGCGAGTACACCGACCCTCTTGATCACGAAGGCCTCTGGGACTTCACTCCCCTTGCAAAAGCAGGTGACAAGGTAGCCGCCGCAGACTGGCTCGGCGAGGTCAAGGAGGGCTGGCTGCCCCACAAGATAATGGTGCCGTTCAGCTTCAAGGGCGGATACACCGTCAAATCCGTCAAACCGTCCGGGCAGTACAACATCGACACCGTCATCGCAGTCCTCACCTCCGATGCAGGGGAAGACGTCGAGGTCACTATGGTGCAGCGCTGGCCGGTCAAGGTCGCCGTCGGCGGATACAGGGAAAAGCCCCGGCCGCAGAAGCTGATGGAGACCGGAGTCCGCGTCATCGACACCTTCAACCCTATCGCAGAGGGCGGCACCGGATTCATCCCGGGTCCGTTCGGTTGCGGCAAGACAGTGCTCCAGCACGCAATCGCAAAGCAGGGAGAAGCCGATGTCATCGTGATGGCAGCCTGCGGAGAACGCGCCAACGAAGTCGTGGAGATATTCTCCGAGTTCCCGGAACTCATCGACCCTCATACCGGGCGTCACCTGATGGAGCGCACCACAATCATCTGCAACACATCCAATATGCCTGTCGCAGCACGCGAGGCGTCTGTTTACACGGCTATGACGATATGTGAATACTACCGCGCGATGGGGCTCCGATGCCTGCTGCTCGCCGACTCCACCTCACGCTGGGCACAGGCTCTCCGCGAGATGTCCAACCGTATGGAGGAACTTCCGGGCCAGGACGCGTTCCCTGTTGACCTTTCGTCCATCATCTCCAACTTCTACTCGCGTGCGGGTATGGTGATCCTGAACAACGGCAAGACCGGCGCCGTGACATTCATCGGCACCGTCTCCCCCGCCGGCGGCAACCTCAAGGAGCCTGTAACCGAATCCACCAAGAAGGCCGCACGATGCTTCTACGCTCTCGAGCAAAGCCGCGCCGACCAGAAGCGCTACCCTGCAGTCAACCCTATCGAGTCATACTCCAAGTACCTGGAATACCCTGAAATCGCAAGATATCTGGAATCAGTGTTCGGAGAAGGCTGGGTAGGCAAGGTACTTCAGGCAAAGAACTACATACGCAGGGGCAGGGAGATGGCGGAGCAGATCAACATCCTCGGCGACGACGGCGTGCCGATGTCATATCATGAGACGTTCTGGAAGAGCGAGCTCATCGACTTCGCCTTCCTGCAGCAGGACGCATTCGACCAGATAGACGCCCTCTGCCCTATCAAGCGGCAGAAGTATATGCTTGACTACATCCTGAGCATCTGCGCCCACAATTTTTCATTTTCCGACTACGAAGTATGCCGGGGCTATTTCAAGCAGGTCATAAACTACCTGCGCCAGATGAATTACACTGAATTCGAAAGCGAGAAATTCAACGAATATCGCGCACAGATTGACAAATTACTCTCCGAAAATGGCAAATAAAGCATACCAACGAACATACACGCAGCTCCAGGCAATCACCAAGGCCACAGTATCCCTGAAGGCTCAGAACGTTGCCAACGACGAGCTTGCGACAGTCAACGGCAAACTCGCCCAGGTCGTCAAGACAAAGGGAGACCTTGTCACGCTCCAGGTATTCTCCGGCACGGAAGGCATTCCGACCAACGCCGAGGTTTCATTCCGTTGCGCTCCTCCTACCATCAAGGTCAGCGAGCAGCTTTCCGGCCGCTTCTTCAACGCCTACGGCGAGCCTATCGACGGAGGTCCTGAGGTCGAAGGCGAGATCCGGGAGATCGGCGGCCCTTCCGTCAATCCCTATAAGCGCCGCCAGCCGAGCCAGCTGATCCCTACGGGCATCGCCGGCATCGACCTGAACAACACCCTCGTTTCGGGACAGAAGATTCCGTTCTTCGCCGACCCTGACCAGCCGTACAACCAGGTAATGGCAGACGTTGCGCTCCGCGCCGACGTCGACAAGATTATCCTCGGAGGTATGGGCCTGTCCAATGACGACTATCTGTATTTCCGCCACACCTTTGAGGCCGAAGGCGCACTTGACAAGATTGTCTGTTTCATCAACACCACCGAGGAGCCTCCTGTGGAGCGCCTTCTGGTGCCCGATATGGCTCTTACAGCGGCCGAATACTTCGCCGTCGACAAGAACGAGAAAGTGCTTGTACTCCTCACCGATATGACACTTTATGCCGACGCCCTGTCTATCGTGTCCAACCGTATGGACCAGATTCCGTCCAAGGACTCAATGCCCGGTTCCCTTTATTCGGACCTGGCGAAGATATACGAAAAAGCCGTCCAGCTGCCTGCAGGCGGATCTATCACCATCATAGCCGTGACGACCCTGAACGACGGCGACATTACCCACGCCATTCCCGACAACACCGGATACATCACCGAGGGCCAGCTCTTCCTCCGCTACGATTCCGATTCCGGCAAAGTCATCGTGGATCCGTTCAGGTCGCTCTCGCGACTTAAACAGCTCGTGCAGGGCAAGAAGACCCGCGAGGACCACAGCCAGGTAATGAATGCTGGCGTACGTCTGTATGCCGACGCGCAGAATGCGAAGACCAAGCTCGAGAACGGCTTCGACCTTTCCGACTACGATCTCCGCTGCCTTGATTATGCGAAAGAGTATGCCACGCGCATCCTTTCCATCGATGTCAACATCAAGATCGACGAAATGCTCGATACAGCGTGGGAACTCTTCGCGAAGCATTTCTCTCCTGCAGAGACCGGCATCAAGCAGGCTCTCATCGACAAATACTGGAAGACCCGGGAAGCATAGCACTCTGAATGGCCATCAAGTTCCAATATAACAAGACTTCGCTTACGAATCTCGGCAAGCAGCTGAAGATCCGCAAGAATGCGCTGCCTACGCTCAAGAGCAAGGAGGCGGCACTGCGCATCTCCGTTCAGGTGGCCAAGGCATCTGCCGAACAATACAGGAAGGACCTTGAAGCAAAGATGAAGGAATACGACTATCTCGCTTCGCTCTGGAACGAGTTCGAGCCCGATCTTATCACCATCAGGGACGTTGACCTGAGCATAGGGAAGGTCGACGGCGTGAAAGTTCCCATCCTGGACGAGATCCATTACGAGCTCAAGCCTTTCAACGCATTCGTCAAGCCCGCCTGGTACGTCAGCGGCATCCGCATCCTTCAGGAGCTGACATTCCTCGGGCTCAAGTCCGAGGTCGCGGAGGAACGTCTCCGCATCCTCGAATACAACAGGAAGAAGACCACACAGAAAGTCAATCTCTATGAGAAAGTGCAAATACCCGGATTCCAGGAAGCGATTCTCAAGATCAAGAGATATATGGAGGATGAGGAGAACCTGAGCAAGGCTTCTTCAAAGATTGTCAAGAACCGTCACGCCCTTGAGGAGGAGGAAGAAGATCTGATATGATAACAAGAATGACCAAGTATTCCTTCGTCCTTCTGAACGGTGACAAAGATACATTCCTGGAGAGGCTTCAGGGACTTGGAGTGGTGGACATCACGCGCTCGTCCAAGCCTGTCGACGACCATTCGCGCGATCTTCTCTCGGAGGTGGAAAGCATTCAGGAAGAGATCAACTGCATTAAGAAAGGATCCGATGCGCATCTCGTAGAACTGCAGAGCAGGCTGGCCGAACTGCGCCGCGCTGAAGCCGAAGTCCGCCCGTGGGGCGAATACGACTCCGAGGCGCTGGCCGCCTTGAACGTGCCCGTCAGATATTATCGTTGCGCTGAAAAGAAATTCGATGCGGAATGGCAGTCCAGATGGGCCATCCAAGAGGTTCTGCGCGAAGACGGGAAGGTATGGTTCGTCCTGCTGGGCGATTCCGAAGGGTTCCCTCTCAAGGATATCCCTGCGCCACGTCATTCCCTTGTAATGCTCAAGGGGCAGATTGCCGATGCCGACGACGCCATCAGGCATTACAGGGAGGTCCTGGAAGGACGCAGGTCAGAGTTGCCTGACCTCCAGCGCCAGCTGGATTCCGCGTCCGCGGCTCTGAGCAGGTACCTGGCAGATGCGGCGGGTCAGCCTTCAGCCGAAGATGCGCTTGTCATCTTTGAGGGCTTTGCCCCGACCGAAGATACTCCAGCACTGAAGGCAGGGCTGGAAGACCTGCCTGTCCTGTACCTCGACTCCCCTGCCACAGCCGAGGACAACCCGCCGGTCAAGCTCAGGAACAACCGGTTCACCAGACAGTTCGAAGTGCTCACCGGGATGTACGGTATGCCTGTTTACAACGAATTCGACCCGACAGTATTCCTCAGCATATTCTTCCTCCTGTTCTTTGCAATGTGTATGGGCGACGCAGGCTATGGACTGCTGCTCATAGTGATAGGCCTTGCATTGAAGGGCAAGGAGGGCGGCCTGGCCAAACTCTGGAGCCTGATCGTCACCCTCGGTGCCGGCACCGTCGTTGTCGGGCTCATAATGGGCGGTTTCTTCGGAATCGACCTTTCCACCAAAGAATGGGTTCCGGAAGGTTTGAGGAGACTTATGATCACAGGCGACTGGACCATAGGCGGCAGCACCTACGCCAAGCAGATGGTTCTCTCCCTCGGAATCGGTGTGCTGCATATATGCCTCGCAATGATAATGAAGGCCGTATGGGCCGTGAAGAACAACGGTGTCAAGAACAGCCTCGGCACCCTGGGCTGGTCACTGCTCATTGTCGGCGGCGTGGCGGCAATCTCCGTGGGGCTGCTCGGTGCGGTGCCGGAAAGCGCCTTGAAGTGGATTCTCATCGGTATCGCCGCGATATCAGCGCTCGGCATCTTCCTGTTCAACAAATGGGGCCGCAACCCACTAATGAATATCGGCTCGGGACTATGGGACACCTACAGCATGGCCTCCGGCCTGATGGGAGATGTCCTCAGCTACATACGTCTGTACGCCCTCGGACTGTCAGGCGGAATGCTCGGAGCCACATTCAATCAGATTGCCGAAATGGTCAAGGGGACCGACCCTACCTGGCAATGGGTTCCCTTTATCCTGATATTGATCATCGGCCACGCACTCAATCTGGCGATGAGTTGCCTCGGTGCATTCGTGCATCCTCTGCGTCTGAATTTCGTGGAATTCTTCAAGAATTCCGACTATCAGGGACGCGGAACTGCGTTCAATCCTTTGAAGAAATAAGTAAAACAATAAAAATCAAACAATTATGCTTAATTTAGTACTCGGTTACCTTGGTTTAGGTCTTATGCTCGCACTCGCAGGCATAGGTTCATCCATCGGCACAACTACTGCCGGCAATGCAGCGGAAGGGGCTCTCAAGAAGAATCCTGACCAGTCTTCTTCATATATGATTCTGTCGGCCCTTCCTGCAACTCAGGGCCTTTACGGGTTCCTCGCATTCATCCTCTGGCTCGGCAAGGACTTCGCCACCAACGGCGCCATCTATTTCGGTGTCGGCATCAGCGTAGGACTTGTATGTATGCTTTCGGCTATCCGTCAGGGGCAGGTCTGCGCCAACGGTATCATAGGTATCAGCCAGGGCCACAACGTTATGACCAACACGATGATCTACGCGGCTCTCCCTGAATTCTATGCGATTCTCTCCCTCATCGCGTCGATTATGATCAACTAAGCCACTCCCCAGAAGGCTATTTGCTTGGAATGACAAGCTTCTGGCCGGGACGGATGGTGGAATTTCCCAGGTGATTGGCAGACTTGATATCGTCTGAGCTGACGCCTGGGAATTTCTTTGCTATCGAATACAGCGAGTCCCCGGACTTGACGGTATATATCTTCTCACCTCCGGCTCCCGTTGTTGTCTTCACCGCAGTCGCGGATGAGCTTGAAGCGGAGCTCGAACTGCCGCTTGAGGAAGCGGTTGTCTTCGGGGCAGATCCGCCCTTGTAGATATAGAGTATCTGACCTATGCGTATATTGTTGGAACGCAAGTGGTTCCAGGACTTGATCTGATTTACGCTCACGCCGTATTTTGAAGCGATGCGGCCGAGGTAGTCGCCGTTCTTCACACGATAGGCTATCCTCTGCTCAGTGGACGCGCTCTTGACATCCTTGATGACCTTCTCGCTCATAAGCGAGTCGGCCTTGAACGCATACAGGGAGTCCTGGTCGGCTTCAAGGAATGCACTGGTCCAGGTGAACGGCAGATTGAGGATGTAGGTCTTGGTGTTGCCGGGGATTATGTCGTGCGTATATTGTGGGTTGAGATTGCGCAAATCTTCAACAGGCACGCCTACGACGTGGTTTATCTGCTGGAAATGAAGATTCTTGTGGATTTCTATGGTATCAGTCTGGGCAGGCATCCCCACATTCATAGGCTGTATGCCGTACTCACGGTAATATGTCATCGCGTACATCGCACCCACGAAGGCCGGCATATAGCCGCGGGTCTCGCGCGGGAGGTAAGGATAGATGCTCCAGAAGTCGCGGGCTCCCCCGGCACGGCGTATCGCCTTGGAGACATTGCCCGCCCCACAATTGTAGGAACTGATTGCAAGAGCCCAGTCACCGAAGATGGAATAAGCGTCTGCAAGATATCTGGCGGCGGCGTCAACCGCCTTCTCCACATCAAGGCGCTCATCCACGAATGAATTGATCTCAAGGCCGTAATTGCGTCCGGTGTTGTACATAAACTGCCAGATACCGCGCGCCCCCGCCCTTGATGTCGCGCGTATGTTGAGCATAGACTCTATCACCGACATATACTTGAGTTCGACAGGCAGGTTGTATTTGTTGAGCGTTTCCTCGAAAATAGGGAAATAATAGTAGCTCAGTCCGATGACACGGGCCAGCTTCGATGGCATCTTCTCGGAATAGAGAACCATATAGTTCTTCACCGTCTCGTTGAAAGGGAGCGAGATGAAGGAATTCATTGCCGCCAGACGGCGCATCATCTCTTCATCCGACACGTTGGACGAAAATTTCACCGAGTCCATATCATACTCCACGTCGGTGGAATTGGCATACGCATTCTCATACCACTGCTGGAGGAGGCTGTCTATCACCTCCTGGCTGTATTGTTCAGGATTGTTTTCATCTTCATTGCCCTGGAAAACGGCTGCAATGTCTTTTTCATACTCACGTCTTTCGGAAAGTTTGTCGAGGAGAGCCTGCAGCGAGTCCAGGGAAGCTCTCAAGGATTCATTCTCTTTCTGCAGCTGCACCCTGGTAGGTGTCTTGGGGAACGTCTTCTGGAGAAAAGAGGCTTGTGCAGAAGCGGAAATACAAACAAACAGTGCGGAAACAGTATATAATAGTCTTTTCATTGTCTAAAAATTAATGCCCATACGAAGCCCGACAGCCGGACTCCGGTCAATATTCATCACAATCTGGTTGTCCGGCAGCATAACCGTGGGCGAAATCTTGACCGACAGGTCATCATCCACCTCAAAATCGTGCATATATGAGAATACGTTGGCGTCTATGATCTGCAGCAGATATACGGCGGCGAGAGCCAGTATGGAATAGTCGCGGTAGCGGCGGTAAATGTCACGGTAATATTTCGCCTGTTCCTTTGAAACAGGACCGGAATAGTCCGGAAGGCTGGCTTCGGCATAGATATTCTTGTAGCGGACGAAGTTCATATTGTACTCGGAATAGAAGTGCACCGCAGCCGCCATTCCGCCAAGATAAATCGGAAGCTTCCAGTATTCCTTGTTGTAGATCTGGCCCAGGCCGGGAAGCAGGATGGAGTATATCGTAGCCTTCCCTGCGTGAGGATAATTGCTTGGCTTATAGCAGATGACACCATCGAGAAGCGTGCCCCAATAGGCAAGTCCGGCACCTATGAAACAATATTTGGCCGCCTCCTTGCTGCCTTTGGCATTGAGAGCGAATCCCGCACCCAGGGCACCGCCTATGGTCGAATAGACTATCGGGAGTTTCCAATACTGCCTGTTGTATATCTGCTGGCCGCCGATGAACACGAAGGATCCGGCAAACGAGTTGCCTATCTTCATTTCATTCTTGTGGCCGAGTGCGCCGAAGTATTCCTTGAAAGAGAAAACGACGTCAACGGAATCCTTGTCCGCCGCCTTATCGTCGTTGTATTGCTGGCTGAAAGCCTGTTCCTTGAACTGCGCGGAAGCATCTGCACTGAAAGCAACGGCGACAGCCGTTGCGACAAACAGTGCGAATAGCTTCCTCCCCACCATTTTACTTGAAGGCCTCCACTGCCTTGAGGAATGCGGCAACTTCCTGGTCTGAAGCGAATTTTACTGTCATCGTACCCTTTCCGGACGCACTGCGATGCAGCGTGACTTCGTTGGTAAAGAATTTTGCCATCTGCTGACGGAGAGCATTGTATTCGTCGGGAAGCACTGAAGATGCGTGCGCCCTGTTGGTTGAAGACCCGCTCCTCAGCGCCTTGCGCACAAGAGCTTCAAGTTCTCGGACCGACAGATTGTTCTTGATGGTAAGGTCGCAGAGCTGTTCCTGAACATCTGTATTGTCTATGCCGAGAAGCGCCCTGGCGTGACCCGCACTCAGCAGGCCGACCTTCAGGTCGTGCTGGACCTTTGCCGGGAGTTTCAGAAGGCGGAGGGTATTGGCTACGGTGGCACGTTTCTTCCCCACCTTGTCAGCCATCTGCTCCTGCGAGAGAGCGCACTCGTCAATCAGGCGCTGGTAGCTGAGGGCCAGCTCGATAGGGTCGAGATTCTCTCTCTGCACATTCTCGACGATGGCCATTTCCAGCATCCCGTGGTCGTCGGCCTCGCGCACGTACGCGGGGATGTTTGACATACCGGCCATACGGCAGGCCTTGAACCGGCGCTCGCCGCTGATTATCTGGTAGCGCGTGTCGGACAGACGCCGCACGGTAATAGGCTGGATGAGTCCATAGACGCGGATGGAAGAGCACAGTTCCTCGAGTGCGGTCTGGTCAAACGACATTCGCGGCTGGAACGGGTTGGGCTCTATGTAGTCCACAGGCACGCGGAGAATGTCGGCCGTAAGCCTCGGGCGAGCCGTGACAATATCCTTGTTGAGATAGCCTACCGGCGCACGGAGGGCCTCCTCGCTTCTGGTCTCTCCCAGAAGGGCGCCAAGACCTTTGCCGAGGCCTCTTGGTTCCTTATTGCTCATTTGCTGCGGGTTTATTATGGTCCATCACTTCGCGGGCAAGGTTCAGATAATTGGTGGAACCATTGCACATAATATCGTAGAGGAGAATAGGTTTGCCGTGGGAAGGGGCTTCGCTGAGACGGATATTCCTCTGGATGACAGTCTCAAAGACAAGATCCTTGAAGTGGTCGCGCAGTTCGCCGACAACCTGGTTGTGGACCTTGGTGCGGCCATCGAACATTGTGACTACGAACCCTTCGATCGCAAGGTTGGGATTCACTCCGCCCTGCACTATGCGGATGGTCTGGAGAAGCTTGCCGAGGCCTTCGAGTGCGAAGAATTCCGGCTGGACGGGAATCATCACGGAATCGGCTGCCGTAAGGGTGTTGATGGTGATGAGGCCGAGCGACGGAGAGCAGTCTATGAGGATGTAGTCATAGTTGTCGCGTATGGGAGCAAGCGCATTCTTGAGGAGCGACTCGCGGTCCTTGACATCGAGCATCTCAAGTTCCGCTCCTACCAGGTTGATATGGGAAGGAATCATATGCAGATTGTCAACCTCTGTCTGGATAAGGGCGTCCTCAACGGAAATCTGGCCGATAATGACCTCGTAGAGTGTACGGTGCTGGTCATTGTCCGGGGCAAAGTTGAGACCGGAAGTCGTGTTTGCCTGGGGGTCGGCGTCAATGATGAGCACCTTCTTTTCGAGGACTGCCAGTGATGCCGCCAGATTGATGGCGGTAGTGGTCTTGCCCACACCACCCTTCTGATTTGCAATAGCGATTACTTTTCCCATATAAATAACGTTTTGCCTAAGGTGCAAATTTACGAATAATTTCCTATATTTGTGCTATGACTGAAACTAAGACCGAGTGGTATTTCATTGTTAATCCACGCGCCGGCTCCGGCAAGACTATGTCAGAGTGGATCCCCGCCGAACACATTCTCGACAGTTTGAACATCCCGTTTGTGACCGCTTACACCAGCCACAAGAGGCACGCCACAGCATTGGCTCACGATGCGGCCGCAGAAGGATTCCGCAGGTTCATTGCCGTCGGCGGCGACGGTTCCATCCACGAGACTTTCACCGGCATTATGAAGTGGTGCGACGAGACAGGCACCGACCCCGGCGTGTTCTATATCGGTGTGGCGCCTATCGGTTCAGGGAACGACTGGATCAAGACGTTCAACGTTCCGCACGACGTAGGTGCGGTCATAGACCTCATCGAAGCGAATTCCTATGCCAAGATGGATGTTGTCAAGGTCAATTCGGTAGGAGGCAAGGTGAGCTATATGGCCAACATCGGCGGCATCGGTTTCGACTCCCACGTCTGCAAGGTCGTCAATGTGCAAAAGGAAAGTGGCAAGCGCGGCAAACTGATATACCTCAACGCCCTGCGTTTCACCATATTCAACATCAAGGCCATCAACATCAAGATTATGGCCGATGACAAGGAAGTCTACAGCGGACCGACCTATTCCGTCGCGCTCGGCAACGGGCGCTACAGCGGAAGCGGTATGCGCCAGGTGCCTCTGGCCATCGTGGATGACGGACTGCTTGACGTGATGGTTGTCCCGAAGATTCCTGTCGTAAAGATTCTCAGGCAAATACACAGGCTTTTCGACGGCACCCTCACCGAGTCGCGGGATGTCATCTTCGCCCGTTGCAAGAAGCTCGAGATCATCCCTCTCGACGACGCGTCCAACGACATCATCGAGCTCGACGGCGAGATCGAGGGCCGCATCCCTCTCTCCATCGTGATGGACGGACGTCAGATCAACGCTATCAAGGGTTAGGAATTCAATCCCAGTCTTTCACAGACGACAGATGCCATCTTCGCAAACGCATATCCGAAGATGGCTCCCACTATGAATCCGGCGCAGACGTCGCCGAAGAAATGCTTTCCCACAAACACCCTGCTGATACCAACCAGCAGCGCCCATATCCAGATGCAGACAGAATAGGTATGCACATCAAGGCTCCGGTTGTTCTTGAAGCAGACTATCGAGCAGACGGCAAAGCCCAGGGAGTTCGCGGCGTGAGCGGAATAAAATCCGTATTTTCCGCCCTTGTCCTCAAGGATATGCAGTCCTCCATTGACCATATTCAGATCCCAGCAGGGGCGCAGACGCTCAACGGCATCTTTCACGACATTGCCTATCTGGTCACAGGCCACCACGGTCAAGGCGCACGCGACCGCGCATATCAGTCCCCTCTTCCATCCGAGTTTTCGGAACAGGAAGAACGCAATGACGGCATACATCGGATACCAGACCAGCTGCTCGGAGAAAAACATCCACACCTTGTCTGAAAAGCCGCTGTTCAGCGAATTGATGGCAAGGGTGACCGACTGGTCAAGATGGTGCAGATACTGAAGCACCGTCATTTCTGCAGCGCCTTCCATAACAGATCCTTGAGTTTATCGAGATTTTCTCCCGTGCTGGAGGATATGAACACGTGCGGAACCTTCTTCGGGAGTGAAGGCTCAATCTCCTTTTCAATATCCTTGTCGATGATATCGCACTTTGTGACGGCAAGCACCCTCTGTTTTGTGAGAAGCTCAGGATTATAGAGCTTGAGTTCGTTCAAAAGGGTCTTATACCCCGCAGCTATGTCTTCCTCTTCACAGGAAACCATAAATAGCAGCACAGAGTTGCGCTCGATATGGCGCAGGAAGCGGATTCCGATGCCGCGTCCCTCGTGCGCACCTTCAATTATTCCCGGGATATCGGCCATCACGAACGACCTGTCGTCGTAGTAGCGCACGATTCCAAGGTTCGGTTCAAGAGTGGTGAATGCATAGTCGGCTATCTTCGGCTTCGCGGCCGTGACCACACTCAGCAGCGTGGACTTTCCCGCATTCGGGAAGCCTACGAGACCGACATCCGCAAGAAGCTTCAATTCAAGGATGAACACGCCCTCCTGCCCTTCTTCTCCGGGCTGCGCATATCGGGGTGTCTGGTTGGTGGCGGTCTTGAAATGGTCGTTGCCCCAGCCGCCCCTGCCGCCCTGGCAGAGAATCCTCTCCTCGTCGGCCTCCATCACCTCGAAGAGCACCTCCTCGGTTTCGGCATCTTTCACGACCGTACCAATCGGAACGTCGAGGACGATGTCAGTCCCGTTCTTTCCCCGGCACAGTGCAGCTCCACCCTTCTCGCCGTCATCCGCCTTGATGTGCTTGCGGTACTTCAGGTGAATGAGAGTCCAGAACTGGGGGTTGGCACGCAGGATGATGTGTCCTCCCCTGCCGCCGTCACCTCCGTCCGGACCTCCCTTCGGGATATATTTCGCGCGGTGCAGGTGCATCGACCCGGCGC